>NZ_JBEZGJ010000008.1:0-92757 GCF_040649965.1 Micromonospora sp. NPDC048843 | reverse complement strand
GGTGTTGCGCAGCACCAGGGCGAACGGTTCGTAGCGCGTGTCGGTGATCATGCTGAGCGACAGCAGCGCGGCGATCACGGCGGCGGCGAGCAGCACCATCTCGTCGGTCCCTTCTACAGGTCGGCGGGGGCGGCCAGCCGGCCGACCACTGCGGTGGCGGCGGCCACCGGCGGGGAGACCAGGTGGGTACGCCCACCCCGGCCCTGACGGCCCTCGAAGTTGCGGTTCGAGGTGGAGGCCGAGCGCTCACCCGGCTTCAGCGTGTCGGGGTTCATCCCCAGACACATGGAGCAGCCGGCGAACCGCCACTCGGCCCCGGCGTCGGCGAAGACCTTGTCCAGCCCCTCGGCCTCGGCGGCCTCGCGCACTGCGGCGGAGCCGGGCACCACGAGCATCCGGACGCCGTCGGCGACCCGGTGGCCACGCAGCACGTCGGCGGCGGCCCGCAGATCCTCCAGGCGGCCGTTGGTGCAGGACCCCACGAAGACCACGTCGATCGGCAGCTCCCGCAGCGGGGTGCCGGGGCGCAGGTCCATGTACTCCAGGGCCCGGCGGGCGGCGGTGCGCTCCGAGTCGGTGGTGAACTCCTCAGGGTCCGGCACCGGGGCGCTCAGCGGCGCACCCTGCCCGGGGTTGGTGCCCCAGGTGACGAACGGGGTGATCTGGCTGGCGTCCAGGGTCACCTCGGCGTCGAAGCGCGCGCCGTCGTCGGTGGGCAGCGTCCGCCACCACTGGACCGCCGCGTCCCAGTCCGCGCCCTGCGGCGCGTTCGGTCGACCCTTGAGGTACGCGAAGGTGGTCTCGTCCGGCGCGATCATGCCGGCCTTGGCGCCCCACTCGATGGACATGTTGGCGATTGTCATTCGCCCCTCCATGGAGAGGGCACGGATCGCCTCGCCGCGGTACTCCACGATGTGCCCGCGACCTCCACCGGTGCCGACCTGCGTGATCAGCGCGAGCACCAGGTCCTTGGCGGTCACACCGGGCGCGAGCTGGCCGGTGACGTTCACGGCCATCGTCTTCGGTCGGCTCTGCGGCAGCGTCTGGGTGGCCAGCACGTGCTCCACCTCGCTGGTGCCGATGCCGAAGGCGAGCGCGCCGAACGCGCCGTGGGTGGCGGTGTGCGAATCGCCACAGACGATCGTCAGGCCCGGCTGGGTGAGACCGAGCTGCGGGCCGATCACGTGCACGATGCCCTGGTTGTCGTCGCCGAGCGGGTGCAGTCGCACTCCGAACTCGGCGCAGTTGCGGCGCAACGTCTCGATCTGCGTACGCGACGTCGGGTCCGCGATGGTGAGCAGGTCACCACGACGGAGGCGGAACGCCGGGTCGGCGTACCCGGTCGGGGTGTTGTGGTCCTCGGTCGCGAGGGTCAGGTCGGTACGACGCACCCGGCGCCCGGCGAGCCGCAGCCCGTCGAACGCCTGCGGGCTGGTCACCTCGTGCAGCAGGTGCAGGTCGATGAAGAGCAGGTCCGGCTCACCAGCGGCGGACCGTACGACGTGCGCGTCCCAGACCTTCTCGGCCAGGGTCCTCGGCTCAGGAGTGACTCCCACCATCTGGACATCCTAAATTCTGGGAGGTAAGTTTCGGCTTGTGGGACACAGTATGAGCGGTGTCGGCGTTCTCGACAAGGCGGTGGTCATCCTGGCCGCCTGCGTGGACGGCGCCAGCCTGGCCGAACTCGTCGAACGCACCAAGCTGCCCCGGGCCACAGCACATCGCCTGGCCCAGGCCCTGGAGATCCACCGAATGCTGGTGCGTGACACCCAGGGCAGATGGCGGCCCGGCCCCCGCCTGGGCGAGCTGGCCAACGCCGCACCGGACGTTCTGCTGACCGCCGCCGAGCCTCTGCTGGCCGCGCTGCGCGACGCCACAGGCGAGAGCGCGCAGCTCTATCTGCGCCGCGCCGACGAGCGGATCTGCGTGGCGGCGGCGGAACGCGCCAGCGGCCTACGGGACACCGTTCCGGTCGGCTCGGTGCTGCCGATGACGGCCGGCTCCGCGGCCCAGATCCTGCTCGCCTGGGAGCCGCCGGAGGCGGTGATGCCGCTCCTGCCGCGCAGCAAGTTCACCGGCCGCACCCTCGCCGAGGTACGCCGCCGTGGCTGGGCGCAGAGCGTCGCCGAGCGGGAGGCCGGTGTGGCGAGCGTCTCCGCCCCGATCCGCGACCGCACCGGCCGGGTCATCGCCTCGGTCAGCATCTCCGGCCCGATCGAGCGCCTGGGCCGCCGCCCCGGCGAACGCCACGCCATGGCCGTAGTAAGAGCCGGCCAACGCCTCTCCGGCCTCTAACCCGCACCCCCGCCCAACCCCTGCCCAACCCCCGCCCCCTCCCCTGCCCAACCCCCGCCCCCTCCCCCGTCCTCCCACCCTGCCCGCGCCGCGCCCTCCCGCCCCAACCCGACCGCTCCCGGTGATCAAGAGCTTTGCGTCACCGCCTGCCGCGTGTCGTGACGCAAAGCTCTTGATCACCAAGGGCGAGGGGTGGGTGGCAGAGGCGGGGTGGGGTGGGGCGGGGTGGGATGGGGGACGAGAAAGGCTCATCTCGCGTCGCGAGATGAGCCTTTGGTTGTAGCCCCGACCGGATTCGAACCGGCGCTACCGCCTTGAGAGGGCGGCGTCCTGGGCCGCTAGACGACGGGGCCAGAACTTTTCCGTTCACCACCCTCGCGGGCGGTGCGAATGTAGTCTAGCGGCACCGTACCCGGGCACGAGCGCGGGGTGCGCCGTCACCCGAGGGCCTGGGCGTGGGCTGGAACGGGCGTGGCGGCGGACACGAAACAGCCCGCCTCACGAGGTGAGACGGGCTGTGCACGCTGTAGCCCCGACCGGATTCGAACCGGCGCTACCGCCTTGAGAGGGCGGCGTCCTGGGCCGCTAGACGACGGGGCCAGAACAACTTTTGCTCCCCCACCTTACCGGTGGAGGAGCTGCACTCTACCGAAGACCACCCTCCGCCCCCGAAGGGGCGGAGTCGAACTCCGTCAGAATCCAGCGTCTGGAAATTCTCGCGAATTCCAGCAGCGCTGGGGTACCAGGACTCGAACCTAGACTAACTGAACCAGAATCAGTCGGGCTGCCAATTACCCCATACCCCATTGGCCCCTTGCGGTGCCGGGAGTGAACTTTACCCTCCCGGTACCGACAGGCCAAATCCGATCCCCCCGAACCACCCGTGAGCTGCGGAAGCAGGGGCATCAGACGGATCAGGCGACGGGCACCACCGGGTTGGTGAGCTCGCCGATGCCGTCGATCCGCACGGTGACCGTATCCCCCTCGACAAGCGGGCTAACCCCGGCTGGAGTGCCGGTGAGAACCACGTCGCCGGGCAGCAGAGTCATGACGTGCGAGATGTACGACACCAGGCCCGGCACGTCGAAGACCATGTCCTTCGTCCGGCCGAGTTGGCGTACTTCCATCTCCTCCGGGTTGCGACCCACCTCACACCGGATCTCCAGGTCGGAGACGTCCAGCCCGGTGGTGATCCACGGACCGATCGGGCAGAACGAGTCGAAGCCCTTGGCCCGGGTCCACTGCCCGTCCGAGCGCTGGAGGTCCCGAGCGGTGACGTCGTTGGCGCAGGTGTAGCCGAAGATGGCGCGTTCGGCGGCGGCGCGGTCGGCGCGGCGCGCGCCTGGCGCCCCGATCACGACCGCCAACTCCGCCTCGTGCTCTACCTGCTTGGAGAAGATCGGCAGTCGGATGGCGTCCCGGGGGCCGATCACCGAGGTGGACGGCTTGAGGAAGAGCAGCGGCTCCTTGGGCACCTCGTTGCCGAGCTCGGCGGCGTGGTCGGCGTAGTTGCGGCCGACGCAGACGACCTTGCTGGGCAGGATCGGCGAGAGCAGCCGGACGTCGGAGAGGGCCCAGCGGGCCCCACTGAAGGAGAGATTGCCGAACGGGTGGCCCTCGATCTCGGCGATGGTCAGGCCCTGCGGCCCGGCCTCCGCTTCGCCTTCGACGGCACCGAACGACATTCCCTTGGCATGGGCGAAACGAGCGATACGCACCCGGCCAATCTAGCGCCGCCGACGCCCCAACCGGCCAGGACAGGCGGTCGGGTGTGCTCAACCCGTCAGCGCGCGGCACCCTATCGGAGCTGGAGGTGACCGGGGCGGGTTTCTCGACTTCGTACCCGCACGGAGGCGGCTCGCCCCTAGCGTCGGCTCCGGAGGTTCGTTCGTATGCCTGCATCGACACGACACCACAGAGCCCTCGCAGTGTTCGTGCACTGCCTCGGCATCCTCGCCGCCGTGCCGGCCCTGCCGACGGCGGCTCCGGAGGCGGCGGCCGCGCCACGACCACCGGCCGCCACGCCACAACCAACGGCGGCCACGCCACAGGCACCGGCCGCCACGGCACCACCAACTACGGCCGCACCACCACCGGCCGCCACACCAGCACCAGCGGGAACCCGGCCGCCGGTGGCGATGGTCGCGCGGGTGACAGAGCCCACCCCGCCCTCGGCACCACCGGCGGTGGCACCACCGACCCGGGCACCGGCGTCGGCGCCCCCGCAACAGGTCACTGTGGCGGTCGCGACGGAGAGCAGCCCGGCACCGAGGTACCGGATCCAGGTGCGCAACGTGAGCAACTCGCCGTTGGAGACCACTGTGCGACAGGAACTGCCGCCCGGTTCGTCGACGACAGCGATCAGCGGTGGTGGCCGATCCACCCCGGCTGGCGGATCGGCCACCGAGGTGACCTGGCGCTTGCGGCTGCCCGCGCACAGCACGACCACCCTGGGCACCGCGCTCGCGGCGACCGCGCCGGGCCGGCCGCTGACCGCGCCGACCTGCGCGTTCACCAGTGACGGCAGCCGGCCGTACGACTGCGCCACGGCCACCTGGCGGGCGGCAGCGGCACCGGCGGCCGAGGTCGACGAGGCGCCGCCGTGGCGTCGCTACCCGGTGCTGCTCGCCGGCCTGGCGGTCCTGCTGCTGATCAGCGCCGCCCTGGTGTGGGTGTGGCGGCGTCGGCGCGGGCGTCGGGTGACGGCTGCCGCGCTGTCCACCGGCGGCGGCGCCGAGGGTGGCCGCGGGACGGTCTATCCCCGCCCGGCAGCGCCGAGTCCGGTGCGGCGTCGGCGTACCCCGCCGGTCTGGATGTTGGTGGGCGCCGCCGTCGTGGTGCTGGCCGGCGTGGTCGGCACCGCGGGTTGGACGGCGACCCGGCAGGTCGCGGCGATCGACACGCAGAAGCAGCCGACCAGCGGCGCCTGGGTGGGCACCGCGGTCGCCGGGTCGCTGGGCGTGCCGCTGCGCGAGTCGGCGTTCGAGTTCACCGTGTACCGGATGACCTGCGGCGCGCCCGGCACCGCCGGGAAGGCCAACGGCGGCGGTGCCGCACCGGCCAACGGGCGACGATGCGAGGCCACGGTAGGCGTGCGCAACGTCACCGGCGAGCACCAGCCCTGGCACAGCGAGCTGCAACGGGCGTACCTGCCCGGTGGGCGCTGGGTGAGCACCGACGAGTCGGCCACCCGGACGGCGAACCTGGGTCGGGACGTCTTCGCCGACCCGATGGCGGCTGGCACCCGGATGGTGCTCCCGCTGGTCTTCACGGTCGACGGGCGGGACCCGCCCCAGCAGCTGGAGCTACGCAGCGGGGTGTTCTCCGCCGGGGTCCGGGTGCAGATGCCCTGACCGGTGTGCGGGCGGCGGTCGTACCCTGGGATGCGTGACCGCCGCCCTCGCCCCCGCCGTGCTCGACGCGACGCAGTGGCAGGCTCGCCGACGGGCCCACGAGGAGCGGGTGGACGTCTGGCTGACCCCGCACCTGGCCCGGCGACGACGCGGTGAGCGGCACCCGGTGGCCGACTTCCTGTTCACCTACTACTCGCATCGCCCGGCCCAGCTGCGGCGCTGGCATCCGGGCCCCGGGGTCGAGCTGCGGGACGCCGATCCGGCCGAGTTCGGCCGCGACTACCGCGCCGGCACCGCCGGGGTCACCCTCGACACCGATGGGGTACGCGCGCGGCGCGGCGAGTCGATCGCCTGGATCCGCTCCCTGCTGGCGGCGACGCGCGGACGTGCGCCGCACTTCGGGTGCTTCGGGATGCACGAGTGGGCGATGGTCTACCGGCAGACCCGAGAGGAGCTGCGGCACAACGCCTGGCCGCTGCGGCTCAGCGCGGAACGCACCGCCGATGTCGTCGAGGAGCGGGGCGTGCGGTGCAGCCACTTCGACGCGTTCCGGTTCTTCACCGCGCCGGCCCGCCCGTTGAACCTGCTCAGCCCGACCCGGGAGACGCAGCACGCGCACGAGCAGCCGGGCTGCCTGCACGCCAACATGGATCTGTACAAGTGGGCGTACAAGCTGTCGCCGTTGGTCTCCTCGGAGCTGGTGGCCGACGCGTTCGACCTGGCCCGGGACATCCGCACGTTGGACATGAGGGCCAGCCCGTACGACCTGGCGGCACTCGGCTACCCGCCGGTGCGTGTGGAGACTCCGGACGGCCGGGCGGAGTACGCGGTGGCGCAGCGCGGGTTCGCCGAGCGGGCCGCCGTGCTGCGCGACCGGCTGCTCGCCGCCGTCGCGGACTAGTCGTCGTCCCGGATCAGTCGCTGTCCCGGATCAGTCGCCGTCCCGGATCAGTCGTCGTCGGCGCGGCGGTCCCGCTTGCGCTGGGACTGGCGTTTCTTCTCGGCCAGCCGGCGTTCCTTGGCCCCCCGGGACGGGCGGGTCGCTCGGCGGGTCGGCGGTGGGGGCGCTGCGGCCTCCCGCAGGAGGGCGGTCATCCGGGCCCGGGCCGCCTCCCGGTTGGCAAGCTGGGCCCGGTGCTCGCTGGCGGCGATCGTCAGCACCCCGTCGACGAGGCGGTTGGCGAGTCGGGCCAGCGCCCGCGGCCGCAGCCAGTCGGGCACGGCCGGCGAGTTGGCCACGTCGTAGCTCAGCTCGACCCGGGAGTCAGCGGTGTTCACACCCTGCCCGCCCGGCCCCGACGAGCGGGAGAAGCGCTCCCGTAGCTCCCCGGCGGGGACGACCCACCGGTCGGTCACCCGCAGTCCGTCGTCCACGCCCCGAGGCTAACCCGCGACGAACCGCCGGGGGTCATCGGTGCGGAGGCTCACTCTGCGTCGGGGACTGGCTGGGCGCTGGCCCGGCGGTCTCCTCGTCGGAGCCGACGGCCGCGTACGCCACAGCGCCGAAGAGCAGCACCCCGATCACAGCGGCCTTCACGACGACGCCGCGGATCAGTGACCAGGCGCCCCGGCGAGCGCCTGGCACCGATTTCTTGACGGTCTGGTAATCGTTCCACCCGCGTCGTGCCCGGGCGTACGCCGACCCCACTGCACATCCGATGATCAGGCCCACCAGCAGGAGGACCGTGAGAAGAGGACGCTCCACCTCCGCCAGTATCCATACCGAACGTAATATTTCCATGGTCCGATGCCGTCCGGCCGGATATCCGACAGTGGTGGCCCCCGTCGGGGCGTTCGGGCAGCTCAGCCACCCTTGCCGATGATCGTGTCGGCGGTCTGCTGCACCTGGTCGATCGGGATGGCGAACCCGATGCCGATCGAGCCGTTTCCATCGATGGTGGCGATGGCGGTGTTCACCCCGACCACCTCTCCGCGCGCGTTCACCAGTGGCCCACCGGAGTTGCCGGGGTTGATGGACGCGTCGGTCTGCACAGCGGTGTGCCGGTTGTTGCCGAGGCGCACCTGCCTGTCGAGCGCGCTGACGATGCCCGCGGTGACAGTTCCGGCCAGACCGAGCGGCGACCCCACCGCGAGCACCGGCTCACCGACCCGGGTCGCGCCCGGCTTGGCCAGGGGCAGCGGGGTGAGACCTGCCGATGCCGGCACCTTCAGCACCGCCAGGTCGCTGCGCGGCTCCCGTCCGACCACCTCGGCGGCGAACCGGCGGCCGTCGGGCAGTTCCACTGTCACCGGGCCGCCACCCGCCTTGGCCAGGATGTGGTCGTTGGTGATCAGGTGCTGTTGGTCGTCCACAGCGAAGCCGGAGCCGGTCGCGGACCCTCCGGTCGGGGATCCACCGCTCGCGGACCCGCTGGTCGTGCCGCCGGCCAGCACCGACACCACCCCGGGTACGGTCCGCTCAGCAGCGGTGACCAGCTCGGCCGGCACCGGGGCCGCGGACGCCGCAGCCGGGCCACCAGCCCCGTCCCGGCTGGCCACCACGCCGCCGGCGAGAGCGCCGGAGACGGCCGAGACCGCCACCACGCCCAACACGGCGAGCAGCCGCCCGGGGCGTCGCCCTCCCGGGTCGCGCTCGGGCGTGTCCCACCACCCGCGCCCGTCCGGGTCGAGTTCCGGAGAGATGAACCAGGGACCGCGCGGTTCGCCCAGTCCGGTCTGCACTGCCATGCGTACTCCTCACTGTCGACGTCGGGTGTGCGTGGCGGTCAGGGCAGCCGGGAGAACCAGCGCATCGAGCCGGCGGCGGCGCCCATCGCGAACACCAGTCCGAGGCCGATGAACCGGGCCGAGATGTCCTGCCGCTCGGTGCGGTAGCCGACCGAACTGCCGATGTCGTCGTAGACGGCCCGCAGCTCGTCGGTGGTACTGGCCTCGTGGAACATGCCGCCGGTCTCCTCGGCGACCGCCTTGAGGGTCTGTCCGTCCACAGGCACCTGGATGGGCCGTCCACCTCTGTCGACGAACCCGGACGGGGTGCCGAACGAGATCGAGTGCACAGGCACCTCCGCCTTCACCGCTTCCGCTGCCGCCTCCATCGGGTCCATGCCGGAGGTGTTGGCGCCGTCGGAGAGCAGGATGACCCGGGCGGGTGGTGTCTCCTTCGCGGCCTCGCTGTCCAGGCTCTTGACCGCGCCGAGTGAGGTGTTTATGGCCTCGCCGATGGCGGTGCCCTGGACACCGGTGATGCCCTCGGCGAGCCTGTCGATCCCCTCGTCGAGGGCGTCCCGGTCGGTGCTCGGGGGCACCAGCACGGCGGCACTGCCGGCGAACGCGACGAGACCCACGTTGAACTCGTCGGGCAGGCCCTCGACGAAGCGCCGGGCGGCCTCCTTCGCAGCGGCCAGCCGGTCCGGTTCGACGTCGGTGGCGAGCATCGACGTGGAGACGTCCACCGCCACCATCACAGTGGCCCGTTCCCGGGGCACCCGGACCTCGGCGCTCGGTCGGGCGAAGCCGACCACGAGCAGCGCCAGCATGGCGAGAAAGAGCCCGGCCGGTACGTGCCGACGCCAGGCGGGCCGCTCCGGCGCCACCCGGTCCAGCAGCCGCAGGTTGGTGAAGCGGACCGCGTAGCGGCTGCGTCGCCGCTGCAGCACCAGGTAGGCGACGACCAGGGCGAGCACGCCGAGCAGCAGCCAGAGTCGCAGCGGCGACTGCCAGATCACGCGGCACCTCCCCGGGGCCGGCCGGCCGGCGCGGCGGCCAGCCGACGCTGGGCGTGCACGTGCCGGACGATGTCGGCGCTCCAGTCGCCGTCGGTGCGCAGCGGCAGATGGGTGGCCCCGCTGCGGCGCAGCGCCTGGTGGACCTGCTCGCGCTGGGCGGTGGCGGCCTCGGCGTACCGCTCGCGCAGCCCACGGTCCGATGTGCACACCTCACGGTGCCGACCGGTCTCCGGGTCGACGAGCGTGATGAGGCCGACGTCCGGCAGCTCCAGCTCCCGCGGGTCGGTCACCTCGATCGCCAGCACCTGGTGCCGGACGGCCAGCCGGCGCATGGTCCGCTCCCAGGGCGCTGTCTGGCCGGGATCGTCGGGCAGACCGTCGAGGAAGTCGGAGACCACCACGACCAGCCCACGCCGATTGGCGATGCGGTGCAGCGCGTCGAGGCCGTCGGCCAGATCCGGCGGTCGGGCCGCCGGCCCACGCCCCGGCCGATCGGTGGGCGCCGTGGCCCGGGGGGCGGCGAGCAGCGCGCGGAGCAGGGACAGCAGATGGGTACGCCCGCTACGGGCCGGGAAGCGGCGTACCCCGTCAGCGCGCAGCACCTGTGCGCCGAGGCGGTTGCCGACGCCAGCGGTCAGGAAGCCGACCGCCGCGACGGCGGCCACCGCCAGTTCCCGTTTGTCCAGCTCGGCGGTGCCGAACTCCATGCTGGCGCTGCCGTCGACGAGCAGCCAGGTGGTCAGCTCCCGGTCGGCGTCGACCTGCCGGACGTGCGGCACCGCGGTCCGGGCGGTCACCGCCCAGTCCATCCGGCGGACCTCGTCCTCGCCCGGCCGGTATTCGCGACTGCCGGAGGGTTCGCTGCCGGGACCGGGCAGCAGACCACGGTACTGGCCGTGCAGCAGGCCGTTCAGTCGGCGCGTGACGGTCAACTCCAGGCGGCGCAGGCGCTGGTCCGGGGCCAGCTCGGCCAGGCCGGGGTCGGCGGGCGCGACGGCGGCGCGTCTCATGCCGCCGCCAGATCCGGTGTCTGCTGCGGGTGTCCGGTGGCCAGCCGGGGCGGCGGCACCGCCTCGACGAGCCGTCGCACCACGCTCTCGGCCGACACCCCGTCGGCCACCGCGTCGAAGGAGAGCACCAGTCGGTGGGCGAGAACGTCGACGGCGAGCTCGCGGATGTCCTCGGGCAGCACGTACTCCCGCCCCCGCAGCAGGGCCTGTGCCCGGGCCGCCGCGACCAGGCCCAGGGTGGCCCGGGGGCTGGCCCCGTACGCCAACAGCGGGGCGATCTCCGGCAGCCCGAACCGGCCGGGGTCGCGGGTGGCGAGGATCAGCCGCACCACGTACTCGGCCAACGCGTGGTGGACGAAGACCCGCTCGGCGTGGATCTGGAGGTCCCGCAGCCGTTGCGCGTCGAGCACCCGGCGCGGGGTCGGCCGGTCGGTGCTCATCCGGTAGAGGATGGCCAGCTCGTCGGCGTCGCTGGGGTAGTCGACCACCACCTTCATCAGGAACCGGTCACGCTGCGCCTCCGGGAGCTGGTAGACCCCCTCGGACTCGATCGGGTTCTGCGTGGCCAGCACCAAGAATGGCTCCGGCACCGGCCAGCTGCGCCCGCCGATCGAGACCTGCCGTTCGGCCATCGCCTCCAGCAGCGCCGACTGGACCTTGGCCGGGGCTCGGTTGATCTCGTCGGCCAGCACCAGGTTGGCCATGATCGGGCCCAGCTCGATGTCGAAGGTCTCCTTGGACGCCCGGTAGATCCGGGTGCCGACGATGTCGGAGGGCACCAGGTCCGGGGTGAACTGGATCCGGGAGAAGGTGCCGCCGACCACCGTCGCTAGGGTCTGCGCGGCCAGTGTCTTGGCCACGCCGGGTACCCCCTCCAGGAGGCAGTGTCCGTTGGCGACCAGGGCGGTGAGCAGGCGTTCGACGAGGCGATCCTGCCCGACGATCACGCGTTTGACCTCGAAGAGGGTCTGTTCCAGCTCGATGCCGGTCGGCTCCGGATCGACCGGGCTGGGCATGCTGGCCAGGGTGTCCGAGATGTCCGTCACGGTGCTTGCTTCCCTTGGCACACGCTCGGCAAACGTGGGATTGTGCGGCAGGGACCGGCCCGGAGTGGCCGGAATGGGGATGAGCCGCGCGGAAGGGTGACGACCGTCGCGAGCCTGCCGAGTCACGGACAACCGGCGAGGGATCGGCCAGTGTGCGCCCGACTGACACGAACCGGTCGAGGAGGGCCCGACGCTTTCTGGGCTGCCGATCCGGGCGGGCGGCGCGCGCCGGGCAGACAGGGTCCGGCCCCCGCGCCGGAGGCGACGGGGGCCGGGTGTCGGGTGTCGGTTCGGTCAGGGTGTGTGGGTGAGCAGGGTGAAGCCCAGGTTGGCCGGAGTCCCGGCCGAGTTGCGGGTCTGTACGAAGACCGCGTTGGGCGTCAGCAGCCGCGGCGCGACCGACACCTCGCCACCCGGTGGGATGCAGCAGGAGCCGGACAGTGAGAGCGTCGCCAGGAAGGCACCAGCCGTCACGTTGTGACCGAAGATTACCTCGTACTCCCCGACGCCGTACTTGACCACTGTGCCGCCGCCACGCGCCTTGGTGCCGTTGGAGTTGACGACGGTGTAGACGTTGGTGGCCACCAGTGGGGTGGCCGCGTTCGCCTTCAGCGCGGCTTTCGCGATACGCGCCGACTCGGCGCTGACCGGCGGCTGGGAGTTCGTGCCGCGTGCCGGCTGGACCGTTTCCTGCGGCGCCTTCGCGGACGGCTGGGCGATAGCGATGCCCCCGCCGGCGAGACTGAGCCCCAGGACAGCGAACGTGACCGCCGCCACCTTACGTCGGAAGGATGTGCTCATGACAGGTCCCCCTTGTGTGACCGTGCGAATTCGGCCGACCCGCGGGGCGGGACGGATGACTGCCCATAAATAGGCGTACGACGACAGTTGGGCCGGGGAAAGCTGCCTCGCTCACACCCGACGAGATTGATTTACCACCAATCCTTATCCCCTCTGAGCTGCGGTTACTACTCAGAGTTGCGTCGCTTAAGCCAGATGGAACGTAGCACCGGAAAAAGCCGCCAGTCAATAGTTGATCTCGCTTTTCCGGGGTGTCAACCAACCGTCAGATAATTGTGAAATGTGAGCGCATCGCCATTCATGAAATGGGTTCGTCGGGCCCGACTACGATCACCGTCGTGATCGTCGACGCTCCACGCGCGCATCGGAACGCTCGGCTCGGCACTGTGCTCTGCTGGCTTGCCGTCGTACCCACCGCCCTCTGGGCGGCCGTCCGGCTGCTCGGCCTGGACCGGGGGCCGTTGGTGCAGGCGCTCGCCTTCACGCCGTACGTCGCGGGGGTCAGCGTGCTGGTCCTGGCCCTCGCGCTCGCCCTGCGGCGCTGGTGGCCGGCGGCGCTCGCGGCAGTGGCGGCGGTGGCGTTGCTCGGTACCGTCGCACCTCGGGCGCTGGCCGACAGGCAGCCGGCGGCGGGCGGGCCGACAGTGCGGCTGCTCACCGCCAATCTGCTCGCCGGCGCCGGCGACGCGCGGACACTGGTGGAGCTGGTCCGGCGACACCAGGTGGACGTGCTCACAGTGCAGGAGTTCACCCCGGACGCGCAGGCCGCCCTGGATCAGCTCGGCCTGGCCACGCTACTGCCGCACCGGCAGCTCAACCCGGAGATCGGCACCCCCGGCTCCGGGCTCTACTCGCGGTGGCCGATCACCGACGGCGGCGTCCGACGCAACCTCGAAGGCTGGGGCTTCAGCCAGGCGTACGCGACGGTGTCCGTCCCCGGCGGGCCCCCGGTCCGCGTCGAGTCGGCCCACCCCTCAGCGCCGTACGCGCTGGACCAGGTGGGTGCCTGGCGTGCCGACCTGACCGCCCAACCACCGGCCACCCCGGACGGTGGCCTGCGAATCCTCGCCGGAGACTTCAACGCGACCCTCGACCACGGTCCACTGCGAGCCCTGCTGCGCAGCGGTTACGTCGACGCCGCCGACGCCGCCGGAGAGGGCCTGACCGGCACCTGGGGTCCGTACGACGGTGACCTCATCCCACCCGTCACCATCGACCACGTCCTTGTCGACCACCGGATAGCGGTCCGCTCGGTGCAGGTGCTCGCCCTACCCGGCAGCGACCACCGCCCCGTCCAAGCCACCCTCACCCTCCCTAACCCCTAACCCACCCCACCCCGCCCCACCTCGTCGATCTTGCACTTACTGTCCCGGCATCAGCGACAAAAGCCGCAGACCGTCGACACAAAGTGCAAGATCGCGGGAGTGGGGGGTGGGGCGGGGAGGCAGCGGGTTAGACGGGGGTGGGGGCTAGGCCGTAGGTGAGGGCGTCTACCAGGGCGTGCCAGCTGGCCTCGACCACGTTGGGGTGGACGCCGACAGTGGTCCAGTCCCGGCCGCCGCCGTCGGAAGTTTCCAGCAGGACCCGGGTGACAGCGCCGGTGCCGTGGCTGCCCTCCAGGATCCGCACCTTGTAGTCGGCCAACTCGAAGTCGCGCAGCTGTGGATAGTGCCGCGCCAGCCCTACCCGCAGCGCTTCGTCGAGGGCGTTGACCGGGCCGTTGCCCTCGGCGGTGGCGATCACCCGCTCACCGCGGACCCGGATCTTGACGGTCGCTTCGGAGACCACGGCGCCGTCCTCGCGGTGCTCGACCAACACCCGGTACGACTCCAGGGTGAACGGTCGGGCCGGGCTGCCCTCCGGCAACTCGGAGCGGACCAGCAACTCGAAGGAGGCATCGGCCGCCTCGAAGGACCAGCCACCCGCCTCCAGCTCCTTGACCCGCTTGGTGACCCGGGTCAGGGCTTCCGGGCTGCCGGCCAGGTCCAGGCCGAGCTCACGACTCTTGAGCTCGACGCTGGCCCGGCCGGCCATCTCGGTGATCAGGATCCGCATGTCGTTGCCCACCACCGACGGATCCACGTGGTTGTAGAGCAACGGGTCGACCTTGATCGCGCTCGCGTGCAACCCCGCCTTGTGGGCGAAGGCGGCGGCCCCGGCGTACGCCTGGTGGGTGTCGGGGGCGATGTTGGCGATCTCGGCGATGGCGTGCGAGACCCGCACCATCTGCGCCAGGCAGCCCTCCGGTAGGACGGGCATGCCGAGCTTGAGTTGGAGGTTGGCGACGACAGCGAAGATGTCGGCGTTGCCCGGGCGTTCGCCGTACCCGTTGGCGGTGCCCTGCACGTGGCGGACGCCCGCCTCCACGGCGGCGATCGTGTTGGCCACCGCGCAGGCGGTGTCGTTCTGGGCGTGCATACCGAGCAGCGCGGCGTCGATCCCCAGCCGGGTCGTCAGGTCATGGATCACGGCGGTCACCTGGGACGGCAGCATGCCGCCGTTGGTGTCGCAGAGCACCATCCGCTCGGCGCCGGCGGCGAGCACTGTCTGCACCACTGCCGCGCCGTACGCGGGGTCGTGCCGGTAGCCGTCGAAGAAGTGTTCGCCGTCGACGAAGACCCGACGCCCCTCGCGGACGAGGTGGTTGACGGTGTCGTGGATCATGGCGAGGTTCTCGGCGCCGGTGGTGCGCAGCGCGCGCTCGACGTGCCGGATGTCGGCCTTGGCGACCAGCGCCACGGCCGGGGTCTGCGCGTCCAGCAGGGCGCGCACCTGGGGGTCGTCCGCGACCGCGACGCCGGCCTTGCGGGTGGCGCCGAACGCGACGAGCACGGCGTGCCGCAGATCCAGCTCGGTGCGGGCGCGGCGGAAGAACTCGGTGTCCTTGGGCACCGCGCCCGGCCAGCCGCCCTCGATGAAGCCGACGCCGAACTCGTCGAGCAGCCGGGCAACTGCCAGCTTGTCGACCACCGAGTAGGTGAGCCCCTCGCGCTGGGCGCCGTCGCGCAACGTGGTGTCGAAGACCTGGAACGTCATCAGGATCCTTTCTCGGAGCAACAAAAAGACCTCCCGCGGATGCGGGAGGTCTGCGCGCTCGGCAGAGGGGAGAGCCGGCGCGCTAGGTCGCAATAATCAGGGCGGTGCTGGTCACGATGGCCACTCTGCCACCCCTCCCCCGTATATGGGAGGAGCAATCCACATAGCGGGACGGTGACGGAGGGTTCGTTCGCCCCGGACCGCCGCTCGTGATCGGCTTCACAAGCCACCAGGCCAGTCATCGGTGGAAACAGCAATGCGGAAGCATCTGGAACGGATCCGATGATGGCCACCGTGCCGTCTGCAAGGAGGACCTGTGCTCACCGTCAGTGACCGCTTACCTGAGCACGGACCCGCCGCCTGCGTATCGCTGGGCGCCAACAACGCGTCCAGGACGATCAACCACACGTCCCACGAGGGCACGTGGTGCGTGGTCTTCGTCGGGCCGATGGGTTTCACCTCCATCAGCCCGACGGAGATCGCCGACGAGATCCCCGCCGCCGGAGTCTGACCATGGGCCTGGACGCGATCACGGCAGCCATGCCGGAGTACGCCAAGGACATCAGGCTCAACCTCGGCTCCACCATCGGTTCCTCGGCGTTGACCCCGGCGCAGACCTGGGGCACCGCGCTGGCCTGTGCGGTGACCGCCCGCAACCCTGTCGTGTTGCGGGAGATCGCGGCCGAGGCGCTCGGGCACCTCGGGCCGGAGGGTGTCGAGGCGGCCAAGGGCGCAGCGGCGATCATGGCGATGAACAACATCTACTACCGTGCCAAGCACCTGATCGGCGACGAGCAGTACGCCTCGATGCCGGCCCGACTGCGGATGCAGATCATCGCGAGGCCGGGGGTGGACAAGGGCGACTTCGAACTCTGGTGTTTCGCCGTGTCGGCCATCGCCGGCTGCGGGGTGTGCCTGGAGTTGCACGACAAGAAGCTGCGCGGCAGCGGCTTCGCCCGGGAGCAACTGCACGAGGCCCTGCGGATCTCCGCCGTGGTGCACGCCGCGGCGGTCACCCTGGACGCCGAGGCCGCCCTGGCCTGAGCCTGTCGCCGTTTCCGGCCCCCGACAGCCGGGTAGCTCCTGCGGAGACATGAGTTGATCGGTGACAGTCAGGAGTGAACGGCATGGACAGGATCGATCCGCACGCCACCCACGCCGGGCCGGACCCGCTGCGCGGCGGTGACCAGGGCGCGGTGGCCGGCGGCGCGCCGGCCGGCACGTTCGACCCCTGGCGCTACCGGGACCAGGCCGGCGTGGCCGACGTCGACCTGGTCGGCTACAAGGTCGAGGCCACCGACGGTGGAATCGGCAAGATCGACAGCGCCAGTCACGAGGTGGGCGGCAGCTACCTGGTCGTGGACACCGGGCCCTGGATCTTCGGCAAGAAGGTGATGTTGCCGGCCGGCACCGTCAACCAGGTCGACCACGACCAGCGCACCGTCTCCGTCGACCGGACCAGGGACCAGATCAAGGCCGCCCCGGAGTACGACGAGACCAGCCACAGCGACCCGAACTACCGGGATCAGCTGGGTGGCTACTACGACGAGACGTACGGCGCGCTCCCGCCCGGCACCGCACGGTGACTGTTCGACCCGACGGCCGGTGGGGCGCTGCCCCACCGGCCGTTACCGTGAGGGCGTGGACGCCATCGACGACAGCCGACAGATTTCGCTCCCCGCCACCTTCAACTTCCGCGACGTCGGTGGCTACCTCGGCCACGACGACCGATCCGTACGCCGAGGCCGGCTCTACCGCTCCGACTCGCTGCACCGCCTCACCGAGCAGGACCGGGACGCGTTCGCCGCGATCGGGATCCGCACGGTCATCGACCTACGCCGCCCCACCGAGGTGGAGCGCGACGGCCGGGTGCCGGAGTACCAGGGGCTGACCTACCGGCACATTCACCCGGAGCACGCTGACTGGGCGGGTACGCCACACGAGGAGGGCGCCAGCCTGGCCCGGTACCTCGCGGACCGGTACGCCGACCTGGCCCAGACCGGCACCGCCGGGGTGGCCGAGGCGGTCGGCCTGATCGCCGACTCCGCCAACGCCCCGGTGGTGGTGCACTGCGTCGCCGGCAAGGACCGCACCGGCATCGTGTGCGCGTTGACCCTCGCCGTGCTCGGCGTCGACGACGCTGACATCACAGCGGACTACGCGTTGAGCAGTGCGGCGTCGGCCCGGTACAGCGCCTGGCTGGCCTCCATCAACCCGGGCGGCGTGGACGTGCCGGCGCCGTTCCTGAGCTCACCCGCCGAGGCGATGCAGATCTTCCTGGACGAGCTGCGCGCGGGGCACGGCTCGATCGAGGCGTACCTGCGCCACGCCGGGGTGACCGACGAGCAGCTCGCCGCGCTCCGTGACCACCTGCTCGACGAGCCCTCAAAGGCGCAGCCCACCGACGCGTAGGGCCGACTGCGCCGGCCCATCCGGTGGACGGGCCGGTGCAGCGGCAGAGAGATCAGAAGACCCGCTGCACCCAGCCGTGCGGGTCGGCAGTCTTGCCCCGCTGGATGTCGACCAACTGCTGACGCAGGGCCATGGTGACCTGGCCGGGCTCGCCACCACCGATCAGGAACTCGCCGTCCGGGAAGCGGACCCCACCGATCGGGGTGACAACCGCTGCGGTGCCGCAGGCGAACACCTCCCGCAGGCGCCCGCTGGCGGCGTCGGCCTGCCAGTCGGCGAAGCTGACCGGCCGCTCCTCGACCTGGTGCCCGGCCGCGCCGGCCAGCGCGAGGACGGCGTCGCGGGTGATGCCCGGCAGGATCGTGCCGGTCAACGGTGGGGTGACCACGGTGCCGTCGTCGTAGACGAAGAAGACGTTCATGCCGCCCAGTTCGTCGACGAACCGGCGCTCCACCGCGTCCAGGAAGACGACCTGGTCGCAGCCGGCCTCGATGGCCTCCGCCTGGGCCGCCAGCGACGCGGCGTAGTTGCCGCCGCACTTGGCAGCGCCGGTGCCACCGGGCGCGGCACGGGTGTAGTCCGGAGAGACCCAGACGGTGACCGGCTTGACGCCACCGGTGAAGTAGGCACCGACCGGTGAGGCGATCACCATGTAGAGGTACTCGTTGGCCGGACGGACGCCGAGGAAGACCTCGCTGGCGAACATGAACGGGCGCAGGTAGAGGCTGCCGTCCTCGCCGGTGGGGATCCACTCGCGGTCGATCTCGATGAGCTTGTGCAGCGAGTCGACGAACACCTCCGGCGGCAGCACCGGCATCGCCATCCGCTGCGCGGAGGTGGCGAAGCGGGCCGCGTTGGCGTCCGGCCGGAACATCGTCACGCCGCCGTCGGCCGTGCGGTACGCCTTGAGCCCCTCGAAGATCTCCTGCGCGTAGTGCAGCACCGCGCTGGCCGGGTCCATCGGGATCGGGGCACGGGCTTCCACCCGGGCGTCGTACCAGCCCTTGCCGTCGGCGTAGCGGACGGTGACCATGTGGTCGGTGAAGACGCGGCCGAACCCGGGGTTGGTCAGCAGTGCGGCCCGATCGGCGGCGGATATCGGCGCGAGATTCGGACGGATCTCGAAGTCGAGCTTGTCACCACCGCTCATCGCGCTGACCTCCCTGCGGAACAACGGCATGCGGGACCGCACACCGACATGGCTGTGCCAGAAACTTACCCCGAACGGTCGTTAAGCGGGTAGCGCCGGTCGGGCTGCCAGTGGCAGACCGGCTCCGAGACCGGTCTGCCACTCGGGCCGGGGTGATCAGGCTACGGCGTGGGCGGCGAGCCGGTCGCCGACCTCTTCGGTACGCAGCGTCACGCCCGGCACGCGGCTGGCCAGCTCGGCGGCGACCGCCGCGTTGACCCGGGCGGCCGACTCGCCGTGCCCGAGCTGCTCCAGCAGCAACGCGGCGGAGAGCACCGCAGCGACCGGGTCGGCGATGCCCTGGCCGGCGATGTCCGGGGCCGAGCCGTGCACCGGCTCGAACATCGAGGGGTACGCCCCCTCGGGGTTGATGCAGCCGCTGGCGGCCAGCCCGATGCCACCGGTGACGGCTGCGGCGATGTCGGTGAGGATGTCGCCGAACAGGTTGTCGGTGACCACCACGTCGTAGCGCTGGGGCTGCGTGACCAGGAACATGGCCGCCGCGTCGACGTGCTGGTACTCGGTCTCGATGTCCGGGTGCTCGGCGGCGACAGCGTCGAACGTACGCGCCCAGAGCGACCCGGCGTGGGTGAGCACGTTGGTCTTGTGCACGAGGGTGACCTTGCGCCGCTCCCGGCGGCCGGCGCGGGCGAACGCGTCGCGGATCACCCGCTCCACGCCGTGCCGGGTGTTCAGGCTCTCCTCGGTGGCGACCTCGGCCGGGGTGTCCCGGTGCAGGGAACCACCGGCACCGGCGTAGAGCCCCTCGGTGCCCTCGCGCACCACGACGAGGTCGACCTCGCCCGGCTTCACGTTGCCCAGCGGACCGGCGACACCGGGCCAGAGCCGGGACGGGCGCAGGTTGACGTACTGGTCGAAGGCGAAACGGAGCTTGAGCAGCAGCCCACGCTCCAGCACACCCGGCGGGACCGTCGGGTCACCGACCGCGCCGAGCAGGATCGCGTCGTGCCCGGCCAGCTCGGCCAGCACCGAGTCGGGCAGCACCTCTCCGGTACGGTGCCAGCGGGCGGCGCCGAGGTCGTACTCGGTGGCCTGCACGTCGGGCAGCACCGCGTCGAGGACCTTGCGGGCCTGCGCGACCACCTCGGGCCCGATGCCGTCTCCGGCCACCACCGCGATCCGCGCCACGACCGCACTCCTCTGCTCAACGGTTCCGTCTCGGCAACGGTACGTCGCCGTCCCGCCTCCCGGTACGCAGCGTCCAAGATTTGGGATGCGGGGATGCACAGCACCCTCTCAGCTGGGACTCATGGGGCGGTCATCTCCGCTGCCTACGGTAGTGCTCAGTGGGTCGCGGGGGCCTGCTGACCGACGGGGTCGCGGTGACGCGGCGCCATGTGCGAGGGGGCAGATGCGATGCGCATCGACGAGCAGCCACGGACCCGCTGGCCGGACCCGTCCGCGTTCCGCAACCGCCGGCCGGACCTTCGACTCGGCAGCCGCCGGCACCGGATCGACCCGGCCGCGGCCACCGAGGGCCGGATCGCGGTGCAGCACACCGTACGCACAGCGACCGCCGAGTACACCCTGCTGCTCAACGCACCCGAGTGGCTCGGCCGCCGGGGCGTGGGCGAGGCGCTGCGGGACAGCGTCGCCGAGCTGCGCGCCATCGACCTCACCTACGGCCCCAACCGACCGGAGAGCCTGGTCTCCCGGCTTCGTCGGGGCGAGATCAGCCCGGAGTCGTACCCGCCGCTCGCCGACCTGGTGGACCGCTGTTCCGCGATGCGCGCGGCCACCGACGGGTGGTTCGACGCCTGGGCGGTGCCCGGCGGCTTCGACCCAGGCGGCCTGCTCGGCGGTTGGGCTGTGGAACGCGCCGCCGAGCGGCTGCGCGCCGCCGGCATCCACGACTACGCCGTACTCACCGGCGCCGACCTCGTCGTCCGGGGCCGCGCGCCGCACGGCGGGCCCTGGCGGGTCGCTGTGCACCACCCGACCGCACCCGAGCGCGCGCCGCTGGTGCTGGAGATGACCGCCGGAGCGGTCGGCACCTCCGGGGTGACCGGACGGCAGGGGCACGTGGTGGACCCGCACACCGGCGAGCCGGCCGATCACCTCGTCGCCGCCACAGTGGTGGGCCCCGACCTGGCGATCGCCGACGCCTACGCCACAGCGCTCTACGCCGCCGGCCCCACCGGCCTGGCGTGGTTCCGGGGCAACTCCGACTATCGCGCGCTCTTCGCACACCGTCGCTGAGCCGGTCGGGCACGCGATCGGCCCCCACAGTCTCGGCAACGACAGTGAGGGCCGATCAGCGACGAGTGCGCGTGGCTCGCGCAACCGAGGGGTGCGGACCGGTCGGGCCGGACGTCGACCGCGCCACCCGAAGACGGGCCGGCGCCTCGAACTCGGCCAGTGACCGCAGTGCGTACGCTAGCGAATCGACGCAACTCGACGCAAGAGTCTCCACACCGGACCGTCGTGGCCGGAGCCGGCGGTAATCGGTGGTTGACCGGCGGCGAGGCAGTTTCGACATGCTGAACGGCGGATGGCACGCTATCCGCCGTGAGTTTCGATCTGAGCGTGTGGGCCCTGGAGGACGGGGCGACGCCCGAGGACGTGCGGACAGCGGTCAACGGTTGCCGGCAGGGGCGACACGTGGACCGCTACCCCGATCCGCGGGTGGTCAGCTTCTACCGGGCGATCACCGCCTCCTATCCGGACCGTCACCCCGGCCCGAACAGCCCATGGGCGGTGGCGCCGCTGCACGCGGCCCACGACCACGTCGAGCTGAACCTGCACCCGACCTGCGCGGACCAGGTGCTACTGGACATCGAGCGGCTGGCCGGCGAGCACGGGCTGATGCTCTTCGACCCGCAGGACGGCTCGGTCTACCCGCCGCCGGCGCGGCTGCCCGGCTGACCTGACCGGCGGCACGGGAAATGACGAGGGGCCCGGCGAATCGCCAGGCCCCCCACGGTGTTGTCGTCTACTACTCGTCGCGCAGGTCGGCGGCGCTGGCCGCCGTGGCGCCGATCGACTCGGCGGCCGAGGTGAGCAGGTCGGCGCCGAGCGCCTGGTCGACGGTGAGCGTCATCAGCGTCTCACCGCCGGCCTCCCGACGGGCCACCTGCATGGCGGCGATGTTGATGCCCGACTCACCGAGCAGGGTACCGACGGTGCCGACCACACCGGGCCGGTCGGCGTAGCGCAGGAAGAGCAGGATGCCCTCCGCGCCGATCTCCACGTCGAAGCCGTCCACCTCGGTCAGCTTCAGCACGTCCCGAGCGCCGGAGTGGGTGACGGTGCCCGAGACACTGACCGTCCGCCCGTCCGGCAGCGCGCCGCGCACCGTGACCAGGGTCGGCTGCTCGGCCGTCTCGGCCAGCGTGGCCAGGGTGACCTCGACGCCACGCTCGGCGGCCAGGTGCGGGGCGTTGACGTAGGTGACCTGCTCCTCGACCACGGAGCTGAACAGGCCCTTGGTGGCGGCGAGCTTGAGCACCGACACGTCGTGGCTGACGATCTCACCGCGGACCTCGACGGTGACGCTGGCGGCGACCCCGCCCGCGACCGCGGTGAACGCCCGACCGAGCTTCTCCGCCAGCGGCAGCAGCGGCCGAACGTCCTCGGCGACCACGCCGCCGGCCTGCACGTTCACCGCGTCCGGAACGAACTCGCCCTGCAACGCCAGCTTGACGCTCTTGGCCACGGCCAGACCGGCCTTGTCCTGCGCCTCGTGGGTGGAGGCGCCCAGGTGCGGGGTGGCCACCACGTTGTCGAAGGCGAACAGCGGGGACGAGGTGCACGGCTCCTTGCTGTACACGTCGACGCCGGCGCCGGCGACCCGACCCTCGGCGATCGCGTCCGCGAGCGCCTGCTCGTCGACCAGCCCACCACGGGCGGCGTTGATGATGCGGACGCCGGGCTTGACGAGCGCCAGCTCCTTCTCACCGATCAGACCCACCGTCTCCGGCGTCTTCGGCAGGTGGATGGAGATGAAGTCGCTCTCCCGCAGCAGTTCCTCCAGGCCGACCAGGCGGACGCCGAGCTGCGCCGCACGGGCCGGCTGGATGTACGGGTCGTACGCGATCAGCCGGGTGCCGAACGCGGCGATGCGCTGTGCGAAGAGCACCCCGATGCGACCGAGGCCGACCACGCCGACGGTCTTGCCCTGCACCTCGACGCCTGTGTACTTCGACCGCTTCCACTCCCCCGCCTTGAGCGCGGAACTGGCGCTCGCGGTGTTGCGGGCGACGGCGAGCAGCAGCGCGACGGCCTGCTCGGCGGCGGAGACGATGTTGGAGGTGGGCGCGTTGACGACCATGACGCCCCGCGCGGTGGCGGCCGGCACCTCGACGTTGTCCAGTCCGATGCCCGCCCGGGCGACCACCTTCAGTCGCGGCGCGGCAGCAATCGCCTCGGCGTCGATCTGGGTCGCGCTGCGCACGATGACGGCGTTGGCCTCGGAGAGCGCCGAGAGCAGGGCCGGACGGTCGGTGCCGTCGACGTGACGGACGTCGAAGTCGTGGGCGAGCACCTCGATGGCGGCGGGGGCGAGTTCTTCGGCGATCAGTACGACAGGATTCATCGGTCCTCGTAGAGGTCGTGTTTGCGATCGGCCCGGGCGGCGGGGCGCCGCACTGCGCCCTGCGCTGATCCGTGCCGTGGCCGTCAGGTGCCGGCTGCTGCACCTACAGGCGATCGTAGGGGCCCCGCTGGTCGGCGTGTTCCGGTCTTCGGGGTGAGTGCCCTCACACGCCCTGTCGGGCGACGGACATCGGCCGTTCACCGCACCGACACGGTTGCCCCGGCCGCACCGAGCACCGGCGGCGTCGGTCACCCGGTCACTTTGAGAGAGTCGTGGCGCACGAGCACTGCCGCCCGACGTATCGACGGGCGGCAGCATGCCGGGCAGCCCCGGGGCGGCGCTGGGGAGAGCGCCGGCCCAGGGGCTGTCGGTGGATCGTCGTTCGAACGGGTCAGGCGGTCTCGGTGATCGGGCGGTCGACCCAGCTCATCATGCCGCGCAGCTTCTTGCCGGTCTCCTCGATCGGGTGCGCCGCACCCTCGGCCTGCCACTTGGTGAAGTTGGGCCGGCCGGCCTCGTCCTCGGCGACCCACTCGCGGGCGAACTCGCCGGACTGGATCTCACCCAGGATCTTGCGCATCTCGTCCTTGACCCGGGAGTCGATGATGCGCGAACCACGGGAGAGATCGCCGTACTCGGCGGTGTCGGAGATGCTGTAGCGCATCTTCGCGATGCCGCCCTCGTACATGAGGTCGACGATCAGCTTCAGCTCGTGCAGGCACTCGAAGTAGGCGATCTCCGGGGCGTAGCCCGCCTCGGTGAGCACCTCGAAACCGGTCTGCACCAGCGCCGAGGCGCCGCCGCAGAGCACCGCCTGCTCGCCGAAGAGATCGGTCTCGGTCTCCTCGGTGAAGGTGGTCTTGATCGCGCCGGCCCGGGTGCCGCCGATCCCCTTGGCGTACGCGAGGGCGAGCGCGAGCGCGTTGCCGCTGGCGTCCTGCTCGACGGCGACGAGACAGGGCACGCCCTTGCCGTCGCTGTACTGGCGGCGGACCAGGTGGCCGGGGCCCTTGGGCGCGACCATCGCCACGTCCACCTCGGCCGGCGGCTTGATCAGGCCGTACCGGATGTTGAAGCCGTGGCCGAAGAAGATCGCCTTGCCCGGGGCGAGGTGCGGGGCGATCGACTCCGCGTAGATCCCGCGCTGGGCGGTGTCCGGTGCGAGCACCATGATCACATCGGCCTCGGCGGCGGCCTGTGCGGGCGTGACCACCCGCAGGCCCTGCTCCTCAGCCTTGGGACGGCTCTTCGAGCCCTCCGGCAGACCGATCACCACGTCGACGCCGGAGTCACGCAGCGACAGCGCGTGGGCGTGGCCCTGGCTGCCGTAACCGATCACCGCGACCTTCTTGGCCTGGATCAGGCCGAGGTCGGCATCGTCGTCGTAGTACACCTCAACGCTCATGAGAAATTCCCTTTCGTACGACGGCCGGGGCGGCCCGTCGTGGTCTGTGCGGATGAATTCGCCGGATGGCCGGCCGAGGGCCGACCGGCGGCGGGTCAGGCGGCCCGCAGCGCGGGGCCGGCGGTGATCGAACGCGAGCCGCGCCCGATGGCCACCAGCCCGGACTGGACCATTTCCTTGATGCCGAAGGCCTCGAGGTCGCGGAGCAGGGCGTCGAGCTTGTCCGGGGTGCCGGTGGCCTCGATGGTCAGCGTGTCCGGTGCGACGTCGACCACGCGGGCGCGGAACAGGTTGACGGTCTCCAGCACCTGTGACCGCGCGGACCGGTCGGCGCGAACCTTCACCAGCAGCAGCTCCCGGGCGACCGAGATCTGCGGGTCCAGCTCAACGATCTTGAGCACGTTGACGAGCTTGTTCAGCTGCTTGGTGACCTGCTCCAGCGGGGACGACTCCGCGTTGACCACGATGGTGATCCGGGAGACGTCCGGGTTCTCGGTCTCGCCGACGGCGAGGCTGTCGATGTTGAAACCGCGCCGGGAGAACAGGCCGGAGACCCGGGCGAGCACGCCCGGCTTGTTCTCCACCAGCACGGACAAAGTGTGCATGGTCATGCCACGGCCTCGCTTCGCTCGGTCGCGTCACGACCATTGGCAATACTGAGCTTGCTGATTCGTTCGCTGCGCTCACTCATGTCAGATGTCATCCTCGTCGAAGACCGGGCGGACGCCACGGGCGAACATGATCTCGTCGTTGCTGGTGCCGGCGGCGACCATCGGCCACACCATCGCGTCCTTGCCGACCACGAAGTCGATCACCACGGGCGCGTCGTTGATCTCCATGGCGGCGGCGATGGTCTTGTCCACGTCATCGGCGCTCTCGCACCGCAGCCCGACGCAGCCCAGGGCCTCGGCGAGCTTGACGAAGTCGGGGATGCGGTGCTTGTGGGTGCCGAGCTCGGTGTTGGAGTAGCGCTCGTTGTAGAACAGCGTCTGCCACTGCCGGACCATGCCGAGATTGCCGTTGTTGATGACGGCGATCTTGACCGGGATGCCCTCCAACGCGCAGGTGGCCAACTCCTGGTTGGTCATCTGGAAGCAGCCGTCCCCGTCCACGGCCCAGACCACAGTGTCCGGCTTGCCGACCTTGGCGCCCATCGCCGCCGGCACCGCGTAGCCCATCGTGCCGAGGCCGCCGGAGTTCAACCAGGTGTACGGCTTCTCGTAGGAGATGAACTGCGACGCCCACATCTGGTGCTGTCCCACCCCGGCCACGAAGATCGCGTCCGGGCCGACGATCTCGCCCAGCCGCTTGATCACGTACTGCGGGGACAAGGTCCCGTCGACCGGCTCGTCGTAGCCCAGCGGATAACGGGTGCGCAGGTCGTCCAGCTGCGTCCACCAGTCTCCGAGGTCAGCGGTACGCCCCGCCGACCGCTCGGCGGTGACCGCGGCGATCAGCTCGTCGATGACGTGCTTGGCGTCGCCGACGATCGGGACGTCCACGTGCCGGTTCTTGCCGATCTCGGCGGGGTCGATGTCCGCGTGCACCACTGCCGCGTCCGGGGCGAACGAGTCCAGTTTGCCGGTGACCCGGTCGTCGAAGCGTGCGCCCAGCGCGACGATCAGATCCGCCTTCTGCAGGCCGTAGACCGCGGCGACGGTGCCGTGCATGCCGGGCATCCCGAGGTGCTGCTGGTGCGAGTCGGGGAACGCGCCGAGCGCCATCAGCGTGGTGACGACAGGGATGCCGGTCAGCTCGGCCAGCCGGCGCAGCCCGTCGGTGGCACCGGCCTTGAGCACTCCGCCACCGACGTAGAGCACCGGCCGCCGGGCCGCGGCCATCAGCCGCGCGGCCTCCCGGATCTGCTTGCCGTGCGGGTGCAGGGTGGGCCGGTAGCCGGGCAGGTCGAGGGTGGGCGGCCAGGAGAAGGTGGTAGGCGCCTGGAGCACGTCCTTGGGGATGTCGACAAGCACCGGGCCGGGTCGCCCGCTGCTGGCCAGGTGGAACGCCTCGGCCAGCACCCGCGGGATCTCCTCGGCGTTCTGCACGAGGAAGTTGTGCTTGGTGATCGGCAGGGTGATGCCCTGGATGTCCGCTTCCTGGAAGCCGTCGGTGCCGATCAACGGGCTGGCCACCTGCCCGGTGATCGCCACCATCGCCACCGAGTCCATGTACGCGTCGGCGATCGGGGTGACCAGGTTCGTCGCGCCCGGGCCGGAGGTGGCGATGCAGACGCCGACCTTGCCGGTGGCCTGCGCGTAGCCGGTCGCCGCGTGCCCAGCGCCCTGCTCGTGCCGCACCAGGATGTGCCGGACCGTCGAGTCGTAGAGCGGGTCGTACGCCGGCAGGATCGCGCCGCCCGGAATGCCGAAGACGACGTCGACCTCGAGCGCCTCGAGGGACCGCACGAGCGAGCCGGCCCCGGAGATCGGGGTCGCGGCGGCGGGCCGTACCGCCGGGGCGGCCGGGGTGGCCGTGCGCGTGGCGGCCTGGTCGACGTCGAGGGTCGGGTCGGCGGCCGCGCGGGCCCGGCGGGCGGTGTGGGCGAGGGTCTCGGGCGTGGGTCTCGTCATGGCGGTTCTGGCCTTCGGCTGGAGTGGCTGGTGGCTAGTCAAGCGATGCGACGCGGGCGGGGCCCGCCTCGCCAGGTTCCGATGGCAATAAAAACGGCCCTCGTGCAGATGCACGGGGCCAGCGCACTCTCAGTGGGGGAGAGTGCGCTCAGGTAAGTACTCGCAGCGACCGGTACGACGACATGCGGCTAAGCCTGACGCATCTCACGCGATGAGTCAACTGATCCCACATGTTGGTTAACGGAGGTCGGCGCGTCGGCCTGCGACGCGCCATCGGCAGGTGGGGTGAGCTGCCCGGACCCGCCCGGAGCACGGCGTGGTGCGGGCACCGGAGCGGGACGCGCACCCGGGGACGTGGCCGCCTCCAGCATCGCCTCCAGGTGCTCGGCCGGCACCCCCCAGCCGAAGAGAGCGCCCTGGCCGAAGCGACAACCGGCGGCCACCACGGCGGCCAACTCGGTAGGGGTGGTGACCCCCTCGGCGATCACCTCCAGCCCCAACTGGTGACCCAGGCGCATGACGATGTCGACCATCGGAGCGAACGCCGGCCCGTCCTGGCCGACCGGGCGGACCGGCTCGTGCTCGGCGACCAGGCTGTGGTCGATCTTGAGGATGTCGATCGGCAACCGGCGCAGCTGCCCCAGCGACGAGTAGCCGGCCCCGAAGTCGTCCAGCGCGATCCGGACACCTGTCAACCGCAGCGCGGTGAGCCGCCGGATCAGCTCGTCCAGGTCGGTGGCGACGGCGTGCTCGGTGACTTCCAGCACCAGCCGCTGCGGCGGCACATGGTGGGCGCGCAGCGCCTCGGCCACCTGGACCACGTACTCCGGGGCGTGCAGCTCGCGCGGGGAGACGTTCACCGACACCCAGACGTCGTGCCCGTCCGCCAGCCACCGGGAGAGCTGGTAGCAGGCCTGATGCAGCACCCAGGCACCGAGCGAGGCGATCATGCCGCACTCCTCGGCGAGCGGGATGAACTCGTCCGGACGCACGTTGCCCAGCTCGGGATGGTGCCAGCGGAGCAGCGCCTCGGCGCCGACCGGCCGCACCGACGGCAGCGACGCCACCGGCTGGAACGCCAACCGCAGCTCGTCGCGGTCGATGGCCCCGCGCAGCTCGTGCTCCACAGTCGTACGCCGGCGCAGCAGTTTGTCGTACGCGGCGTCGTACCGCTCGATCCGGTTCTTGCCACGCTGCTTGGCGTAGCGCAACGCCAGGTCGGCGTGGCGCAGCAGCAGCTCCACGTCCGGCTCGTCGGCCCAGTCGGCCACACCGATGCTCACCGACAGGAAGACCGGCCCCTCCGGCTGGTCGTAGGGGCGGTTGAGCACCCCGAGGAGCCGTTCGGCGACCCGGTCCGCCTCGACCGACCGGCCCTGCATGAGGACGGCGAACTCGTCGCCACCCAGCCGGGCGGCCACGTCGCCGGGGCGCAGGTTGCCGCGCAGCCGCCGGCCCACCTCGGCCAGCACGGCGTCGCCCACGTCGTGGCCCCGCATGTCGTTGACGTTCTTGAAGCCGTCCAGGTCCAGGCCGAGCAGCACACACGGGTTGTGGTCGGCGGCGTTGCGATGCAGCGCCCGGAGCAGCCCGCGCCGGTTGGCCAACGACGTCAGCGGATCGGTGTGCGCCAACTCCCGGAAGTGCGCCTCGCGCTCGACCAGCCGGCTCGCGTACCCCCGGACGTCGCGAAGGGTGAGGTACTGCCGTGCCACCAGGGCGAAGCCCTCCACGCTGCCGGCCACGATGCCGGCCGCGGTGAACCGGCCGTCCTGGGCGAGGTGGTACATCGCCGAGGCGGCCATCGCCAGCATCGGGGCGATCGCGTACTCGCCGTCGCTTCCGACCAGGTCCAGGTCGATCTGCCCCGGCCGGTCGGCCCGGTACACAGCGAGCGCGACGATCAGCAGACCGGCGGCGAGCACCGCCGCACCGGTCAGCGCCATCGTCGGCCCGGCCTGGCAGAGCCCGGCGCTGAGACCCAGCCCACCGCAGGTCACCGCGCTGATGCCGGCGCCAAGGGCGGCGAGCCGTCGACGCGGCGCGGCGGCCCGGAAGACGACGATCACGACGAGCCCGGCACCGAGCGCGGCGCTCACAGTGGCCACCAGGATCGCCGGGCAGGCCATCGGGGTGGCACCACCGAGCAATCGGGTGGGCTCGGAGAAGAGCACCCAACCGACGAACCACAGCGCCGCCGCCATGACCAGACCGTCCAGGGCGAGCCGGGTCGTTCCGGCAGCGGTGGCGGCCACCCCGGGCAGCCGGAGCAGACCAGCGGCGAAGGCCAGCCCGCTCACCGCAGTGCCGATCGCCACCACTGTCGCCCAACCGGTGCGCTGCCCCTGCTCGTGGGCCCAGTGGTCGTTAGCGCTGAGCGCGGCGACCACCCCGACCAGGAGGCTGAGCACTGCAACTCCGGCGGCCGCCGCGAGCAGCACGTGTGCCGGTCGACGCGGCACCACCCGCCGTCGGGCGACGACGGTCAGCAGCACGGCGGCCACCGCGGCGACGAGCCCGCTGAGCGCCGCGACAGCGACCATGCCCGGTGGAAAATGCACGCCTCCAAGAGTGCCGGATGGGCGCACGTCATGGGGGGCTGAGTGTGCATCTGTTGGGACACGGCAGATACCGGGGTGGGCCGGCGCGCCGACGGTGTCATGCTGGTATGCATGCCTGAGCTGCGGTCGAGGACCTCCACACACGGTCGGACGATGGCCGGCGCCCGGGCCCTCTGGCGGGCCACCGGGATGACCGACGACGATTTCGGCAAGCCGATCGTCGCCATCGCCAACAGTTTCACCCAGTTCGTGCCTGGTCACGTACACCTCAAGGACATGGGTGGCCTGGTCGCCGACGCGGTCGCCGAGGCCGGCGGGGTGGGCCGGGAGTTCAACACCATCGCTGTCGACGACGGCATCGCGATGGGCCATGGCGGCATGCTCTACTCGCTGCCCAGCCGTGAGCTGATCGCCGACGCCGTCGAATACATGGTCAACGCGCACTGCGCGGACGCCCTGGTCTGCATCTCCAACTGCGACAAGATCACCCCCGGGATGCTGCTGGCCGCGTTGCGGCTCAACATCCCGACCGTCTTCGTCTCCGGCGGCCCGATGGAGGCCGGCAAGACGATGGCGATCGAGGGCGTCGTGCACAGCAAGATCGACCTGATCGACGCGATGATCGCCTCCTCGAACGAGGCGGTCACCGACGAGCAGCTCGGTGAGATCGAACGCTCCGCCTGCCCGACCTGCGGCTCCTGCTCCGGCATGTTCACCGCCAACTCGATGAACTGCCTCACCGAGGCGATCGGGCTCGCGCTGCCCGGCAACGGCTCCACGCTGGCCACCCACGCCGCCCGCCGGTCGCTCTTCGTCGAGGCCGGCCGGACCATCGTGGAGATCTCCAAGCGGTGGTACGACGGCGACGACGACTCGGTGCTGCCGCGTGCTGTCGCCTCCAAGGCCGCCTTCGAGAACGCTGTCGCCCTGGACGTGGCGATGGGCGGCTCCACAAACACCGTGCTGCACCTGCTGGCCGCCGCCCGCGAGGCGGAGATGGACTTCGGCGTCACCGACATCGACGCGATCTCCCGGCGGGTGCCCTGCCTGGCCAAGGTCGCGCCGAACTCGCCGAACTACCACATGGAGGACGTGCACCGGGCCGGCGGCATCCCGGCGATCCTCGGCGAACTGGACCGGGCCGGGCAGCTCAACCGGGACGTGTGGGCCGTGCACTCCCCCTCCCTCGCACAGTGGCTGACCGACTGGGACGTGCGCGGTGGCTCCCCCACCCCCACGGCCGTCGAACTGTTCCACGCCGCTCCTGGCGGCGTGCGTACCGTCGAACCGTTCTCCACCACCAACCGGTGGTCGTCGCTGGACACCGACGCGGCCGGTGGCTGCATCCGGGACCGCGAGCACGCCTACTCCGCCGACGGCGGTCTGGCCATCCTGCACGGCAACCTGGCACCCGAGGGCAGCGTGGTGAAGACCGCCGGCGTGCCCGACGACTGCCTGACCTTCCGTGGCCCGGCGAAGGTCTACGAGTCGCAGGACGACGCGGTGACAGCGATCCTCGCCAAGCAGGTGGTCGCCGGGGACGTCGTGGTGATCCGGTACGAGGGGCCCAAGGGCGGCCCCGGCATGCAGGAGATGCTCTACCCCACCTCGTTCCTCAAGGGACGCGGGCTGGGCCGCTCCTGTGCGCTGCTCACCGACGGCCGTTTCTCCGGTGGCACCTCCGGGCTCTCCATCGGGCACGTCTCCCCCGAGGCGGCCTCCGGCGGGCTGATCGCCCTGGTCCGCGACGGCGACGAGGTCGTCATCGACATCCCGGGCCGGTCCATCGAGCTGAACGTTTCCGCCGAGGAGCTGGAGGCTCGCCGGGTGGCCGAGGAGAAGCGCGACAGGCCGTACACCCCCACCGACCGGCAGCGGCCGGTGTCGGCGGCGCTGCGCGCGTACGCCTCGATGGCCACCTCGGCCAGCGACGGCGCCTACCGTCGCGTCCCGGAGTAACCACCGCTCGGATCGACACTGGATCGTCGAGGTTGGGGGTATCTCACTAGATACCCCCAACGTCGCTGATGTCGTCGGCGAAGCATGGTCCGCGAATGTCGGTCGTGTCAGCTAGCGTGTCGTCGATCAATTCGGGGAGAGCCCGGATTCCAGCGGGAAGAGGCGTGTACGTGTCATTTGGCAAGAAGTCCGTGGCTGTGGCGGTTTCGGCGCTCACCGCGCTCGCTGTCTCCGCGTGCGGCACGACGTCCGGCGGATCCGAGTCGCCGAAGCAGCCCAACGTCCTGGAGCTGCTGGCCAGTGACCTGAAGGGGTCGCTGCAGAAGACCGCCGAGGCCACCGACAAGAGCGACTCGGTCACAGTGGCGATGTCAGGCACTGCGGGCGGTGAGAAGGTCTCGATGAAGGGCGTCCTGGACCTCGGCGACCCGGTCAAGGCCGAGATGACGACGACGGACGCGAAGGGCGCCGCGACGATCGTCCGGATGGTCGGCGCGGTCATCTACGTCGAGATTCCGGCGGAGGACCGCGCGGGGATGGACGGCAAGCGCTGGATGAAGATGGACATGGGCGCCGCCGGCAAGCAGGCCGGGATGAACTTCGGCAAGCAGTTCGAGGACATCGACCCGACCAAGCAGGTCAAGACGCTGCTCGCCACCGAGGGCACGAAGGTGGTCGGGCAGGAGACGGTGGACGGGACGGCCACCGTCCACTACACAGTCACCACGCCGATGGCGACCTACCTCGCGCAGCTCGACGAGAAGCTGCGGGCGGGCGTCGAGCAGCAGATGACCAAGATGGGCGTCAAGGACATCACCACCGACCTGTGGGTCGACGAGCAGTACCGGCCGCGCCGGGCGGCCCTGAAGATGGGCCCGCTGGGCGACCTGGTGATGGACTACACCGACTACGGCAAGGCGGTGACCATCGAGACGCCGCCGACGGCGGAGACCCTCGACTTCGCCGAGATGCTCAAGGGTCTGCAGGGCCTGACCACCACCAGCTGATCAGAAGCGGAGTGCTGCCCGGCTGGCGAGGAGACTCGCTTGGTCGGGCAGCGCCGTACCAGGACCCGGACAGCCCTCACACCGAGGCCGCCCAGCGCTCCTCCAAGGTCAGGGCGCAAGAACGACGAACCGGACGGGTTCGTCCAGTACGGCTGCCGCTCGGGGGAGGTCAGCGAGACGTGCGGCGAGAGTGGCCTGCGCCAACCGCCCCAGATCTCGAAAGTGAAATTAATTCCGGACAAATCTACGCTTGTCGTCCGACAGCGCACTTGGCCGGGTCGAACATCGGATCCTCGATCGCCTTCAGCAGCGGTCGGGATGCCACATGCTCCGGCCTGATGTGCCGCCCGAGCACCACGACCGCCACCGACGACGCGCCAGCGCTCTTCAACGCGTACGCCAGCGACTGCGCCCGGGAACCGGTCGTCCAGGTGTCGTCCAGGACCAGCGGCCGAACGCTGACGCTCTCGACCGGAAGCTGGACCGTGAACCAGTCGCGCTGGAACGTCCGCGTCTCAGATCCGTGGCGGGGATTAGACAGCGCCGTGAGCCACGGCAGTCCAAGACGGTCGCCGATCAGATCCTGCAGGGGGTGCGGATGAGCCTGGCTCCGGGTGCTCGGCACGACCACCACGTGGGTCGGCGCGCCGCCCATCCGATCAGCGACGTAGTCGAGATGCCGCTGTAGGAACAGCAACAGCAGTGCGAGCAGATTCCACCTAGCCTGAGCCGACCCCGGTTTGGACTTGTACAAGCGCAGATGGTGGTGATGCTGACCGGTACGCGGCGAGTAAGCGATTGGAGCGACCACGTCGGCGAGCAGGCCACCAGACGCCGTCTGGTGGCCTGACAGGGGTAGCAGTAGTCGAACCCGGGAGTGCGGACACCGCGACACGTCGGGCAGATCCAGGGAAGAGTGGGCAGGGGATTTCGAAGGAAGTTCCGCTGGGTTTCCACGTACTCCCGGACCCTGGCCCACGGGTCAGAGGCTGGCGAAATCAGGAAAGCCCTCCAACTCGGCCGCAGCCGGTGAACGGTCGAGAATGGCGTCGACCGCCTCCACCAGGTCCATGGTCCCGTGCGCGACGTGGACGCCGGGCCGGGCGGCGAAGGCGCGTGCCCAGTCGTGCCGCATCACCTGACTGGTGAGCACCACGGGCCGACCGTGCTGAAGAGCGAGCCGCGCCTGGATCCGGGCTCCACTGCGTTCGCCGGCTTCGATGACCACGGTGGCAGCGGCGTAGCCGCTCATCACCGCGTTTCGCATTGGGAAGCTCTGCTTTGTCGGGGCGGCATCGGGCCAGAACTGGCTGAGTACCAATCCGACCTTTGCGATGTGCTCCTGGAGCGCGCGGTTGACCGTCGGGTAGTGGTGACGAATTCCGGTGCCGATGACCGCGACGGTGCGGCCCCCTGCCGCGAGTGCCGCCTGGTGGGCTGCGGTGTCGATCCCTTTCGCCAGACCGCTGACCACCGTCACACCACGGCGGGCAAGTGATTCTGATAGCGAGCTGGCGATCTCGACGCCTCGATCGCTCGCTTCGCGGCTGCCGACCACTGCGATGGCCCGAGCGTCGGGACGCGACTCACCTCGGGCGAAGAGCACTGGCGGCATCTCGCGGATGTCACGCAGCTGGGCGGGGTAGTCGTCGTCGAAGAAGGCCCGCACTGTGATGCCCTCGGCCCGCCAGCCCGCGAGGTCGCCGGCTGCGACCTCGATCAGCGAGTCGACGGAGCGGGTGTCGGGAAAGAGCGTGTCAGTCTGCCCGACGACTCGGCGCAGGACTGCCAGGGCGGTGCCGACCTCTTGAATGTCGTGCACGGCATCAGACCAGCCGAGGTCTGGCTGCCGCAGCAGCGCGATCAGCGCAGCCCGCTCCACCGTCACCCGGTCCATGCCTCTGATCGTAGAGGCAACTCCCGGCCGCCCGGCCCACCGGCCACGCGAAGCCGGCAGAGAAGCCCGGCGCACCTCAGATCGCCCCACGTGATCGAACATATGTTCCCTCAGCCCTCAGGTCAACCGAAGATCGCGCAGGTCGGGGGCTTCGGCGAGGAGGTGTACGCCGTCGTCGTCGTGTCGGTACGCCGTGCAACCGGCGCGGGTGAAGCGAACGGTGAGCACCTGCCCGGCGTGCTGGGCCGCCAGGCGTAGCAGTTCCGGCTCGGGATCGGCGATGTCACGCGGCCCCGAGCCGGGTACCGGGATGGGCACCGTCGGGTCGGTGGGGGCGGCCCCGGCTACGGCGTCGGTCAGGCATTCGACACACCAGGAGAGCGCGGCGGCCAGACTCGGCCGGTAGGGGAAGTCGTCAGGACGGACAGGTGCGTCAAGCGGCTTCATCTCGACCGACCAGCGCAATCCGTCGGCCAGCAGTGGGTCTGCGGCGTTGTGCCGCAGGTCGCACACCGCCACCACGAGGGCCAGGTCAAGGCCGAGGGCGAGCCGCAGCAACTCGGCCAGCGGCGGCGCGTCGGGAGGCGTCGCCACCACGATCAGGCGGCCGGCCGGCGTACCCCGGCCTGCGTTGCGGACGTGCTCCCCGACCGGGTCGGCCCCGGCCCAGGGCAGTGTGACGTAACCGTCGCGGAGGTCCTTGCCGATCTGCTGCCCGCCGTCGGCGTCGGCCAGGTCGTCGGGCCGCGCGCCGAGCACGGCTGCCCAGGAGCCGAGCCGGTAACGGGTCGGAAGCTGGACGACGGGCTTGCCGCCCGGTTGGGTAGCGACCAGCGGGGCGACTTCGGGCGTGCCGGCCTGCCAGGCCAGGTGCACCACCCGGTGCCGCAGGTCGGTGATCGTGACCACAACCGTCCGGTGCAGGCGCTGGGTGTCGCCGCAGGTGAAGCAGTGCAGCGCGGATGGGCGCAGGCCGGCGCCGCAGCAGTGCGGGCAGTCGGGGTCGGCCGCGCGACCGCCGAGCCGGCAGTCGCAGGCGCGTAGCCGGCTGTGTGGTCGGCAGTCCGGGCACTGCCGCCAGTCGACGGGTTCACCAAGCCACTGCGGGTCGGGTGGTTCGTAGCCACGGCTCACCGGCACTCGCACACGGCGGACGACCTGGCCGGTGGGCTGCTCCGCGAGGGTCTCCACCGGCTCGCCGGCGCGCAGAGTCGTGTGCCACCAGCGGCCGTTGCGCCACAGCGCCTGCGCGCCGGGCAACTCGTCGCCGTGGGCCGCGTCGTTGCAGTCAGCGAGCACGCGGCGTTCGAGTTGATCGACGTCCACGGCCGAAGCGGCGGGTGGGCGCGGCGAGTCAGGTCGCAGCAGCCGGGCGGGAGCGGCCAGGCCGCGTTCGGCAAGGCCGTCGAGCGACTTGGCCACGTCGGTGCAGGCCAGCGACTCCGGCAGGTCCCGGCACCAGCCGGGCGAACCGAGCGGCACCGGGGAGCCGGGCACCTCGTACCGAATGGCCCAGCAGAACCCGGCATCCTGCCGGCGGGCCTCGACGACCAGGTCGAGCAGCAGCAGGTCGGCCAGCGCACACAGCCGGGCCAGCCGTGCGGCCGGGTCGACGGTCGCCGGGACGGTGGCTCGGCCGAGCACCAGCCGCCAGGGGGCGTGATCGGCCCGCAGGATGGCGTGAGCCTCCAGCTCGTGCCGAAGCGCTGCGGGCAGGTCGGGCTGCCACTGCCGGTCCAACCACAGCGAAGGCACATCGGCCTCGTCCAGGACCGCGCCGACGGTGGCGGCGAGTTCGCGTACCCGGGAAGCAAGGTCGACCACCCAGTGGCCCGCCGGGTCGCGGTGGGGGTCGAGGCCGCCGGGCACGACCTGGTGGGACGCGACAGCGCCGGTGTCCAGGTTCGCGACGGTGACCACGAGCTGCGCCCGCCGCCGGCCGCGCCGCCCGCAGCGATAACAGGGGTACGTGACGGTGCCCGCGCCGCGACACTGCTCGCAGCTCCGGTACGCCTCCCGGCGTGGCCCGAGCACGTCGGCGTCGGCGAGAAACCGGTCACCGTAGGTGGTGCACCGGCACGGCTCCAGCGTGAAGGTCATCCCGTCGCAGTCCGGGCAGACGACGACGGGCACGGCGGTCACCGACACCGCCGGGCCGCGCAGTCACCGTCGTGTTCCACCCGCCGCACGCACCGCCGACCGCCGTCGAGCGGCAGGTCGCAGAAGACCCGATGGCGTACGCCCTGGGCGTCCTCGGCGGACACCGTGGTCTCACCGGCGTCCACTTCGGTGAGGAAGCTCAGGGAGCGGGCCAGGGTGCCGGCGAACTGTTGGGCGGCCGGCAGGTCGGCGGCGGTGAACGGCAGGTGCGCCACCCAGCGGGCGCTCATCCGCGGGCCGCCGAGTCCTCGCGGGCGCGCCGTGACTGCCAGCACCTCAGCGCATCCTTGATCCGCTCGGTCTCCCGCCGGCTGCTGCCCAGCGCCGCGTACACCTCGGCCAGATCGTGGGCGACCCGGTCGAGGAACTCGGCGACCTCCACGGCGTCCACGCCACGCCTGCCGCGGCGGGTAAACCGGCGTCCGCGGACCTGCCAGGGCTTCAGAGGTACGTAGTTGGCCGCCCGATAGGGCGCCGGCCGGGGTGGCTCGGCCCGGAGATGACGGAGAAACGCGCGCACGACAGTGCCTTCCTCGGCAGGTGACCCTGGAGGCGACGTCGCCCGAGCAGCATCGCTCAGGCGACGTCGCCCACCCCATCGCCGTAGCTTGTTCAGCGGTACAGCGGCGGAGTGCTGCCCACAGCAGACCGGGTGTCATAGGACTGCGATAGACAACATGGGTTAACCCGCTGCTGTTAACCGCTGCCACTTGGAATAGGGACACGGTTACGGCAAGCTGAACCCGCCACCATCGATCGGCAGGGGCTATGGAAAATCACCTACGCCACGCTCGTCTTGCCAGGGGTTGGTCCCAGGCAAGGTTGGTCCATGAGATCGAGCAGTACGGCCGCCGACGCATGGTCTCGATCGCTTCCACCAACAGCCTTGGGGTATACGTCTCCGAATGGGAGAACGGCCGACGGAAAATCTCAAGCAGTTACGCGGCCATCCTGCGGAGCCTCCTCGGAACGACCGATGACGAACTATTTTCCGATAACGTGCCCGTTGACGACGACGGGAACGGTTACACACGATTGGTCGAACAACTCGAGGCCTCGCACTCGGTCGGTCAATCGATGTTGCACACCCTTCGGCATCAGACGGAGCTTCTTCGCACCATGGACCGTCAGCTCGGGGCGGCCCAGTTTGTCGACCAGATGCAGAGCCATCTGTCCCGTCTTCAGGAGAGCCTGTCGTTTACCGTGCTGCCATCTGCCAGGCAACCGCTCGCCCGCGCGCTGGCAGAAGCCGCATCGCTCGCGGCGTGGCAGGCCCTCGATGTCGGAGCGGCGGATCGCGCCTGGCGCCACTATGAACTGGCGAAGAGCGCCGCACGGGAGGCTGACGACCCGCTTCACCTCGCCCATGCCATGGGCGAGCAGGCATACGTCCTGGCCGATGCCGGTCGACCGGAGCTGGGTGCGCAGCTCGTGCAGGAAGCACAGACTTGCGGAGGAAGTCGGTTGTCGCCTCGACTGTCGTCCTGGCTGGCCGCCGCCGAAGCAGAGCTGTGGGCGCTCAGCCGACGCCCGGACGACTGCCGCCACTCCCTCGACCGAGCGAGCCGACATCTCTCAGGCGTCACAGGAGTTCGCGACCCCAATTTGCCAGGGATTTTCCTCGACGAAACTCACCTCCGCCGATGGCGGGGACATTCGCTGGCGCTGCTGGGCGACCCTCGGTCTATCGACGAGCTGTCGGCGGCTTTGGTAGCGATGGACGACACCTTCGTGCGAGCCGCGGCGGGAATGCGCTGCGATCTTGCGCAGGCGCATTTGGTTCGGGGAGAAGGTGAGGAGGCCCGCTCTCACCTACGGGAAGCATGCTCGCTGGTGAACCTGACCGGATCTGTGCGATACCGACGCCGAATAGATCGGATCAAGGGCTTGACGGTTTGGGCGTCAGGCCAGCAATGACGTGCAGGATGGCGACCAAGGTCCCCGACCCCGCCAACTCGCCGCGCGCCATCAGGTCCGGCATGTCACTCAGCGGCACCCACTCAACGCGACCGGCCTCCTCTGCGTCCGTTGGCGGGCCGACATAAGTGGCTCCACGCCCAACGAAGATCTCATGTGGCGAGTCGACCATGCCGATCATCGGCTGGTAGGTGACCACCCGGGTCAGAGACGAGGGCCGCCAGCCGGTTTCCTCCTCCGCTTCCCGGCTTGCCGCCGCTACCGCCTCCTCGCCCGGTTCGACGATGCCGCCGGGCAGTTCCCATCTCGTTTCGCCGGGAATGAATCGGTAGCGCCGCAACATCAGAACTCGATCGTGCTCGTCGAGCACGGCGACGACGGCGACACGATCCAGCCGAACGACATGGTGGGCGAAGGGTTCGAGTCCTGGCGGCTCCACGTCGACCAGATCAAGTCGCAGCCAACGGTCCTCATACACCGTCCGCTCGCCCAGAATCCGCCATGGCCCCGGCTCGCCCGTCGTATTCTCGTGCACCCCGTGAAGCTACCGTCGCCCACCACACCGGTACGCCGTGACCAAGAGCGCCGCCAGCAGCAAGGCTGGCCTACGTTGGCCCTTTGTGCCGCTTCTCGTGGTTTACTCGCAGAGATGTACTTGTAACCGCCCACAAGCTAGGGGCACGCGGCCAATGCTGCTGAGTTTCCGCTTCGCCAACCATCGTTCGTTTCGCGACGAGCATCAGCTCAACCTGACGCCCGTCTACGGCGACGGGGCCGAGGCTGACGAGCCGGCTCCGCAGGCGGTCCAAGTCGTCGGCATCTTCGGAGCCAACGCGTCGGGCAAGTCGAACTGCCTGGGCGCGCTGGCGTTCATGCGGCACATGGTCGTGGAGTCCGACCGGGCGGTCGAGCCCGGTGTGGGCCTGTCCCGGGAGCCGTTCCGGTTGGATACGGAGATCGCCGTCCAGCCATCGCGCTATGTCGTCGACCTTCGGCTCGGCGGAGTCAGACACACCTATGGCTTCTCGATCGACGACGACCGGGTGCTGGAGGAGTGGCTCTACCACTATCCGCTGGGGCGCAGGCGGCGCGTATTCGAGCGCGACGGCGACGTCTTCAACTGGGGCGAGGAGTCGGGCCGGCGCAGCGACCTGGAGCAGATCGCTGGCATCACCGCGCCAACAGCACTATTCCTCAGCACTGTCGCACGCTTCGGCCAGAGCCGCCCCCAACCGGATCCGACAAACCCACAGCCGTTGCACGACACCTACCGGTGGTTCTACCTGACCGGCCAACGGACTGACCCCAACTCTGGGCTGTCCGCCCTCGTCCGTATCGGCCAATCGGATGCCGACGAGGTACGCCGCTTGGTCGTTGACCTGTTGCAGGCCGCCGATGTGGGGATCGTCGACGTAGTGATCGCCTCTGATTCGGGTGATGATCAGACCGTCTGGTCCGACCTGCCAGCCAGGAGATCGAGCGACCGACTAAAAAGAGCCGTCGCGGCTATCCGGCCCTCACCCCGCGTTCAGTTCGCTCATCAGGGTCCGCACGGCACCGCACTGCTCGACCTGCAGGACCAGTCGACGGGCACCCGGCAACTGCTGACCCTGGGTCTGCATGCCGCGGCGATGCTACGTACCGGCACCACAATGCTGATCGACGAGATCGATGCGAGCCTGCATCCGATCCTGACCGCCAAGCTCATCAGCCTGTTCCGCAGCCCGGCCGCGAACCCCCTTGGAGGCCAACTCATCTTCACCAGCCACGACGCCGCCCTGCTCGGCACCCTCGACGCTGAAGAAATCCTCCGCCGCGACGAGATCTGGTTCGTGGAGAAGGACAACGAGGGTGCCTCCTCGCTGTATCCGTTGACCGACTTCAAGCCCAGGAAAGAAGGTGAGAACCGTCAGCGCCGTTACTTGAACGGCAACTACGGCGCGGTTCCCGACCTGTCCACCGACCTGTTTGAGCAGGCCCTTGCCACCCGTGGAGGATCGGATGACGCCCCGGCAGGGTGATCGGCGTGCCTCGGGCTCGATACGGTCCGGCCGTGGCCGCGAGACCGACCTCCGACGCCGCGCATCGACCCGAGAGCAGCGGACAACCGTGCTGATCGCCACCAATGGTGAATCCACTGAGCGGGACTACTTCAACGGCCTCAAGCAGGAGGCGTGGGTGCGTCCTCGGGTGGTCGTCGTGGCAGAGCGCGGCTCCCCGGTCAACGTGGTACGAGGTGCGGCGCGGCGTCGGCAGCGCGACGATTTCGACGAGGCATGGGCCGTCTGCGACGTCGATGACTTCGCCACCGAGCCGGCGTCCCGCGAAGCTGTAGACGCTGATGTCAACCTGGCCTGGTCCAATCCCTGCTTCGAAGTGTGGCTGCTGCTCCACTATGGCAACTGCAGCCGGTTCGTGGAGAACGCCAAGAGAGCCCGCGACCTGCTGCGGGAGCACGACCCCTCCTGGGACAAGACCAGGCTCGACTTCGGCAACTTCCGCGACCGAATCGAGGACGCCTGTCAGCGGGCTGCTCGACTCGACCCGCCCCCGGATGGCAATCCGTCTACCTCCGTCGGGCACATAATCGCTGCGCTTCGTTAAGACCGGGAAGCCAGGTCAGGACGACGCCCACGGTCCGCTGACGAACTGCCCGTCGCCGACGAACGGGCTGACGTTCGGCACGCACCCGCCCAGGCCCATCGTCTGGGTCATCATGACCGGGGCCGGCTTGCCGCGACCGCCACATTTCATGTGGGCGAAGCCGAGGAAGTGGCCGAACTCGTGATTGATCACACCGGCGTGGTAGTCGTCGATGCTGACCGGGTATCCCGGTGAACCCTGAAGCCAACGCCGCAGGTTGATCATGATGGTCTTGCCGTACTTGCAGGAGTAGACGCCCTCGGTGTCGACGCCGCTCGCGCCGCAGAGGCGGTCCACTGTCCTCGGTGTCGCGAGCCGCACGTCGACGTCGACCTTCGAGGTGCCGACCCGCTGGAAGGACCACGACGCCCGGGTCAGGTCCACTGCTGCGTTGGTGACCGGGTGTTGGGCGGAGGTGGCCCACCCGTTCGGTGCGGCCAACACCTGCTCGATGCTCGCGGCGAACCGGTTCGGCTTCCAGGCGGGGATGTCACCCCAGGCGATGCCCTTCTCGACCGAGACGCTGTAGCGCACCCGCTTCTTTCCCTTGCCGATCACGCGACCGTTGCCGGTGGCGGTGGTGAAGGTGCCGGCGGCCCTGGTGGGGATCTGCTTGTCGGTCGGGATCTCCGGGGTCGGGCTGGAGGTCGGCGTGTCGTCGGGGCTCGGAGCCGAGCTCTGCGTACTCGGGCCGGGTCGTGGGGCTTCGGCCTGCCCGGAAGCCGGTGCCGATGTGCCGCAGGCGGCGGTTGCCAGCACCACTGCCAACGAGATCGGCACGAGCAGCCGTCCGTTGATCCGCACGTCGAAACCTCCAGGAGCAATCACGGGTGAGTGAGGAACACCGGAAGGCTACGTGACTGCCTGTAAGGAAGTTGTCAGGATGATCGGTGCCCGCCGACGCGCAAAAGCGTAAAGATCCGGCATGCAACACCACAGGAGCGTCACCCTAGGTGATGGAAGATGTCACTTTGAGCGAGGTCAGGCGGCCGCTACGACGTGGTCGATCACCAGGTGGGCGGCACCGGTGATGCCGACGTCCTGGCCGGCGGCGACCCGTTCGATGAGCAGGGTCTGGGTGGCCAGCGGGAGGCATCGCTCGTAGAGGGTGGCCCGCATGCTGGCCAGCAGCGGCTCGCAGTCGGCGAGCCGACCACCGATGGCCACCACCTGCGGGTTGAAGAAGTTGACCACCACGGCCAGGATCTCGCCGACGGCGCGGCCGGCCTGCCGGGCGAGGGCGGTGGCCTGCCGGTCACCGTCGTCGATCAGGCGGATCACACCGGTCAGGTCGGACACCGGCACACCCTGCTCCCGGAGCGCGGTGACCAGTGCGGCGCCGCTGGCCACCGCCTCCAGGCAACCGGCGTTGCCACAGGTGCACGGTGGCGCGGGGTCGGCCACGACCCGGCAGTGGCTGATGTCCCCGGCCGATCCCTGCGCGCCCCGGTGCAACCGTCCACTGGAGATCACACCGGAGCCGATCCCGGTGCCAGCCTTGATGTAGACGGCGTGGTCCAACTCGGAGTGCGCGGTGCGGTGCGCGCCGAGCGCCATCAGATTGGCGTCGTTGTCCACGATGACCGGTACGTCGACGCGGCCGGCGCAGAACGCGACGACGTCGAAGCCGTTCCAGCCGGGCATCCGCGACGGGCTGACGATCCGGCCGGTGGAGTGCTGCACCGGGCCGGGGATCCCGATGCCGACGCCGCGGAGCGCACCTACCGCCGAGCCGCCGGCCGCCGGGGCGCTGCCCACCAGCGTGGTGACCTCGGCGAGTAGCGCGCCGAGCACCGCCTCCGGGCCGTCCTCGATGCGGACCGGCAGGGTGCGGGCCTGGACCACCCGCCCGGAGAGATCCAGTGCACCGACGCGGGCGTGATGCGCGCCGAGGTCGATGGCGCCGACCACGGCGCCGCCGGTGGGCACTGCGAGTTGGCGGGGTCGCCGCCCACCCCGGGACCGCCCGGCGCCGGCCTCCTCCAGCAGCCCTTGGTTGATCAACGCCTCGACCCGCTGGGAGACCGTCGACGGGGAGAGCCCGGAGAGGCGGGACAGGTCGGCCCGACTGACGGCCGCACCGGTGGCCACCCAGCGCAGTAGCTCCCGGGGGCCGCCCCGGAGGGCATCGCGTGGCGCGTCGTCAATCGTCACGTCAGCTTCTTAGCACCCTGAGTTTGTTCAAGCAACCGGTTGACTTAGTTTGCTGGCTACCTTTAGATGGCGCTGTTGGTTCGATATGAAGCTGACTTAGTTTTGTAGTCGAAGGAAGTGAGGCCGTCTGGTGGCACCGGAGACGACGGGTGCGAACCGACCGATGGTGTCGGTACGCGGCCTGAACAAGTGGTTCGGTCCGCTGCACGTGCTCAAGGACATCGACCTCACGGTGGCGGCCGGCGAGGTGGTCGTCGTGGTGGGGCCCTCCGGCTCCGGCAAGTCGACCCTGTGCCGCTGCCTCAACCGGCTGGAGACCGCCGGGCAGGGCAGCGTCGAGATCGACGGTGAGCCACTGCCCGCCGAGGGCCGCGCGCTGGCCCGGCTACGCGCCGATGTCGGCATGGTCTTCCAGTCCTTCAACCTCTTCGGCCACAAGACGGTGCTGGACAACATCACCCTCGGCCCGACCCGGGTCCGCCGGATCCCACGACCCGAGGCGCGACAGCAGGCGATGGCCCTGCTGGAGCGCGTCGGTATCGCCGACAAGGCGGACCACCACCCGGCCCAACTCTCCGGCGGGCAGCAGCAGCGGGCCGCGATCGCCCGAGCCCTGGCGATGCAACCGAAGGTGCTGCTCTTCGACGAGCCGACCTCGGCCCTCGACCCGGAAATGGTCAACGAGGTGCTCGACGTGATGGTCTCCCTCGCCGCCGAGGGGATGACCATGATCGTGGTGACCCACGAGATGGGCTTCGCCCGTCGCGCCGCCGACCGGGTGGTCTTCATGGACGACGGCCGGATCGTCGAATCCGGCGCGCCCGACGACTTCTTCGCAGCTCCGCGCACCGAGCGGGCCCGCGACTTCCTATCCAAGATCCTCCAGCACTAGCCCCCAACGGGAGGGTGTCATGTCAATCCTCAAGATGAGCTTCACCGGGCGGCGTTCGCTCGCCCTCACCGCCACCGCCGTGGCGGTGGCCCTCGCCACCGCCGGCTGCGGCGGCGACAGCGGCGGCAGCGCTCCGACGCTGCCCGGCAACCCCGGCCTGGGCGGCGACGGCGTGGTCGCCCAGTCGGTGTACGACGCCGCTCCGGTGGCCACCGACGCGGACATCCCGGCCGGTTCGACGATGGAGGCGATCCGCAAGCGCGGCTACCTGAACATCGGCGGATCCCTGGACGCGCCGCTGCTCGCCCAGCAGAACCCGGTCAGCGGCACCATCGAGGGCTTCGACGCCGACATGGCGAAGTTGCTGGCGAAGTACATCATCGGCAAGCCCGAGGTGAAGACGACGACCATCGGCACCCAGACCCGGGAGGCCATGCTCCAGGCCAAGTCGGTGGACGCGGTCTTCCAGACGTACACGATCACCCCGCAGCGGGCCACCCAGGTCGCCTTCGCCGGGCCATACCTCACCTCCGGTCTCGCCGTCGGGGTCCGCAAGGACGACACCTCGATCAAGAGCGTCAAGGACCTCGCCGGCAAGACCGTGATCGTCGGGGCGAACACCCCCGCCGTCACCGCGCTGCCCTCCGCCGCGCCCGGCTCGAAGCAGATCGCCTTCGGCACCGACCCGCAGGCGTTGCAGGCGCTGCTCCAGAAGCGCGGCGACGCGTACGTGCAGGACTTCACGCTGCTCGCCTCGGGCGCCAAGGCGAACCCGGGGATGAAGGTGGTGGGCGAGCCGTTCACCACCGAGGCCTACGGCATCGGCCTCAACAAGGAGGACGCGCAGTTCAAGGAGTTCGTCAACAACTGGCTGAAGAAGATCCAGGCCGACGGCACGTGGGCGAAGGTCTGGGAAGGCACCCTCGGCTCGGTGGTGGAGGGTGGGGCGCCCACCCCGCCCGCCCTCGGTTCCGCCGACGGCTCCTGAGCAGTCTCTCGTACCGATGGAAGCCCTCACCGCCCACCTGAGCGAGCTTGGCCACGGCCTGGTCACGACTGTCGAACTGACAGTCGTGACCACCGTCGGCGCGATGCTGCTGGGCATCGTCGTGGCCACCCTGCGCATCGCCCCCGTTCCGCTGCTACGCGCCATCGGCACCGCGTACGTGGAGGTGTTCCAGAACCTGCCGCTGCTGGCGCTACTGGTGCTCTTCGTGTTCGCGCTGCCGACCATCGGCATCACGTTCCCGCTGTTCACCTCCGCCGCGATCGTCATCGCCGTGTACGAGGGGGCGTACCTAGCCGAGGCGATCCGCGCCGGGATCAACACGGTCGGTGTGGGCCAGGCTGAGGCAGCCCGAGCCATCGGGCTCACCTTCGGTCAGTCACTGCGGCACGTGATCCTGCCGCAGGGACTCCGGGCGGTGATCCAGCCGATCGGCAACATCTGCATCGCGCTGCTGATGAACACCTCGCTGGCCGCCGCCGTCGGCGTGGTCGAGCTGACCCAGGCGGCCAACACCGTGAACCTGGTCGAGGCTCAACCGATCGCCGTCTTCACCGGCGCGGGCCTCGCCTACATGCTGCTGGCGCTGATCATCGGTCAGGTCACCGGCCTGCTCGAACGAAGGCTGGCGATCGTCCGATGAACAAGACGCAACAGATCCTCTTCGACGAGCCGGGTCCGCGCGCCCAACGGCGGATCCGGATCGCCACGGTGCTGGGTGCCGTTCTCCTGGTCGGCGCAGTGGTCGCGGCCGTCTACCAGTTCGCCAGCCACGGCGAGTTGGCCGCCGCCCGGTGGGAACCGTTCACCACCTGGCCCATCTGGCGGTATCTGCTGAACGGCCTCTGGGCCACGCTGCGCGCCGCCGCCGCGACCGCAGTGCTCAGCGCCGCGCTCGGACTGCTCCTGGCGCTCGGCCGGCTGTCGACGCACCGACCGCTGCGCTGGCTGGCCGGCGCGTACGTGGAGATCTTCCGGACCGTACCCACCCTGCTGCTGATCTACGTGACGCTGTTCGCGCTGCCGCAGTACGGGTTGAACTTCCCGCTGTTCTGGAAGCTCGTGGTGCCGCTGGTGGTCTCCAACTCGGCGGCGTTCGCGGAGATCTTCCGGTCCGGCATCCTGGCGCTGGACCGTGGCCAGACCGAGGCCGGCCTCGCGGTCGGACTGCGCCGGGGGCAGGTGATGGCGTTGGTGGTCCTGCCACAGGCGCTGCTGCAACTCGCCCCGTCCCTGGTCAGCCAGCTCGTCGGGCTGCTCAAGGACACCTCGCTCGGCTTCGTGGTCAGCTACACCGAGCTGCTCTACAGCGGGCAGGTGCTCTCCTCGTACACCCACCTGCTGATCCAGACGTTCCTGGTGGTGGCGCTGATCTACCTGGTGGTCAACGCCTCGCTGTCGAAGTTCGCCCGTGTCCTCCAGGCCCGCAACGGCCGCTTCGGCGGGCGGCGCGGACGGCGGACCGCCGAGCTGCCCCCGCCACTTCTCGAAGGGAACACCCCCCGGTGACCATCTTCCGCTACGCCGAACTGGCCCGGGTCGTGCGCAACGGCTTCGTGGAGAGCCGGCACTACGGCGGCGTCGTGGTGCTCGCCCCGGACGGCACTGTCGCCCTCGCCGCCGGCGTACCCGACGAGCCGGTGCTCCCCCGCTCCACCCTCAAGCCGGTGCAGGCACTGGCCTGCCGGATCGCTGCGGGCGACGAGCTGACCGGCCCGGCGCTGGCCCTCGCCGCCGGCAGCCACACCGGCGACGACCGGCACGTCGAGGTGGTGCGGGCGATGCTGGCCGGGGCCGGCCTGACCGAGAACGCGCTCGGCTGCCCGGAGGACTGGCCGGAGGACGAACCGACCCGGGAACGGCTGATCCGCGCCGACGGACAGCGCGACCGGATCCGGATGAACTGCTCCGGCAAGCACGCAGCGATGCTCGTCGCCTGCGTCGCCCGGTCCTGGAGCACCCATGACTACCTCGACCCCGACCACCCGCTCCAGCGGGAAACCGCCGCCGCCGTCGCCCGGCTTGCCGGCACGCCGATCGCGCACCACGCTGTCGACGGTTGCGGGGCACCGCTGTTCGGCCTGTCGCTGACCGGCCTGGCCCGCACCTTCCAGGCGTTGGTCACCGCGCCCACCGGCAGCGACGAGGCGCTGGTCGCGCAGGCCATGCGCCAGCACCCGGAGTACGTCGGCGGCTGGAACGGGCACCCGAACACCGACCTGATGCGGGCGCTGCCCGGCTTCCTCGCCAAGGGCGGGGCGGAGGGCGTGCTCGCGGTGGCCGCACCGGACGGTCACGCGGTGGCGGTGAAGGCGATCGACGGTTCGCCCCGAGCCACCACAGCCATCGCCCTCGCCGCCCTCGACGCCGTGGGCGTACCGGTGGGTGGGGCCGACGCGCTGCGCCAGGTGCCGGTGCTCGGCGGCGGCGTACCCGTTGGTGCCGTCACGGCCGTCATCGACTGGACCACAGCATCGTCTCGGACCGAAGCGGCATCGCCTCGCACGGAAAAGGAAGAATCATGAACACATTCGAGATCTGCATCGACAGCGTCGAGGGAGCGGTCGCCGCCGAGGAGGCCGGCGCCGACCGGGTGGAGTTGTGCTCCGCGCTCTTCGACGGCGGGCTGACCCCCAGCCTGGGCACCATCGAGACGACAGTGGGCGCGGTCAGCCGGATCCGGGTGCACGTGATCGTCCGTCCCCGGGCCGGCGACTTCATCTACTCGCCATTCGAGGTCGAGGCGATGGAGCGGGACGTCCGGGCCGCGGTGGCGGCCGGCGCACACGGCATCGTGATCGGCGCGTTGACCGCCGAGGGTGACGTCGACGTGCCGACCACCCGCCGGTTGATCGCCGCCGCGGGCGACGCCCGCATCACCTTCCACCGGGCGTTCGACATGACCCGTGACCCGCACGCGGCGCTGGAGCAGCTGATCGAGCTGGGCGTGCACCGGGTGCTCACCTCGGGTCAGGAGGTCAGCGTGCTGGAGGGTGCTCCGCTCATCGCCGACCTGGTGCGCCGGGCCGCCGACCGGATCGTCGTCATGCCGGGCGGTGGCATCACCCCGCGCAACATCGCCCGGATCGTCGAGGCGACCGGCGCCGACGAGTACCACTTCGCGGCCCTGGTCAGCTCGGACAGCCCTGCCGTGCACCGCAACCCCGCGCCGCTGATGGGTGGCAGCCTGAACCGGCCCGAGTACGAGCGTTCGGGCACCTCGGGCGCCCTGGTCGGCCAGGTGCTAGCCGCCGCCCGCGCCTGACCCCGTCGTGAGCTTCGCCGTGCGGTGGGTCTGAAGGAGTCGTCTCCAGACCCACCGCTCGGCGGCCCGTCTCAGTACGCGACCAGGGCGATGATCAGCGAGGACACCGCGCCAAGCAGCAGCGCGGCGCCGGTGCCGAGCCCGACCACCGCACTCACCGCCACCGCACGGGCCCGGGCCACCGGGACCGCCACGACCGCCACGACGGTGACCAGCGCGGCGACCAGGTGGATGAGCCGGTAGCCGAGCAGCTCCGCCACCGGGAAGAGGTGGACGCCCACGACCAGGGCGACCCACGGGGCGATCAGCTCGCGACGCCGCAGCAGGGCGAGCAACCCGGCACCGATGCCGGCGGTACCGAACTCGATGCCAACGACGATGCCGAAGGTACGGCTGGTGTCGGCGTCGAACGCCGTCCCGTCCGACCAGTGACTCCAGGCGAGAAGACCTCCGGCGGTAGCGGTGAGCAGGGCGAGGATCGAACCGGCGATGAGCACCGGCCGCCACCGCTTCGGGGGCGATTCCTGAGCCCAGCCGAACCAGCTGGAGGCGAAGAACCCGAAGACGAACGCTGTCGCCGCCGCGTCTCGGACATGTTCGGTGATCATCGTGCTCCTCGAGGTGTCATCCGCCTTTGCCACGCCTGCCGAGCGACTATCGCCGCTCGATGTCGTTCACACAGCGCAGCACCGGTCGACTGGTCAGAGCCGCCTCGTCCAGCAACCCGTCCGCGTGCACTGTGAACGCCGTCGACTCGCCAGGCAACAGGGTGACCAGTGCCGTGTCCACACTGGCGGAGCCGTCAAGGCGGTCCGGGAAGAGCGTCAGGTCGCGCAGCACCGTGCGGGCCGTGACCTGGACCCGCTGCCCACCGTCGACCGGCTCGACAGTCGCGTCCCAGGCCGCCGCCGGCCAGTCCACCTCCCGGTCCTCGGCGAAGAACCACAGGGCGCGCTGCGCTGTGCCACCGGCCTCCGCGACCAGCACCTCGCGCCGGGCATCCTCCGGCCGCGCCAGGTCCGCCGGTAGCGCCAGCACCACCGAGGAGTACGCCGGGACGTCGAGGTTGACCGAGGTCTTCGCCCTCGGCTCCCCGGCGATCGTGAACCGGGTGACCATGGCCGGTACGGTCCACGCCTCGGCGGTCTCGTTGACAGCTACCAGGGCCAGGCCGCCGTCGCGCGGTTGCACGGTGAGCAGCCGGTCGGCGTACGCGTGGCGCAGCGCGTACCACAGGGGTTTGCGGCGGCCGTCGCCGTCGACTGCCGACCAGGAGGTCACCGGCCAGCAGTCGTTGAGCTGCCAGACGATGGTGCCCGCGCAGACGTCCCGGTGGGAGCGGAAGTGCTCCACCCCGAGCTGGATCGCACGGGCCTGGTTGAGCTGCGTCAGGTAGTGCCAGTCGTCGAAGTCCGCCGGGGCGGGCAGGTGCGCGTCGAGGCCCCGCTGGAGCTTGGCGTCGCCGCCGGCCGCCTTCTGGTGGTGCGCCATGCCCGGTGAGTCGTGCGCCAGTGGAACGTCGCTCAACGCGCGGCGCAGCGTGGCGTACGCCGGTGGAGCCTGGTAGCCGAACTCGGCCACGAAGCGCGGGACGTACTCCCGGTACTTGGTGTAGTCGTCGGTGTTCCACACGTCCCAGATGTGGGTGGTGCCGTGCGCCGGGTCGTTGGGGTGGATCGCCTCGGTGCCCGACCAGGGGCTGCCCGGCCAGTACGGGCGGGTCGGGTCCAGCTCGCCGACGATCCGGGGCAGCACGTCGAGGTAGTAGCCGCGCCCCCAGGTGCGCCCGGCGAGGGCCTGCTGCCAGTCCCAGTCGTGCCAGCCCCAGATGTTCTCGTTGTTGCCGGTCCAGAGCACCAGCGACGGGTACGGCGCGAGCCGGGTGACCTGCTCGGCGGCCTCGGCGGCCACCTCGGTGCCGAACGGTTCCTCCTCCGGGTACGCGGCGCAGGCGAAGAGGAAGTCCTGCTGGACGAGGAGACCGCGCTCGTCGGCGAGGTCGTAGAAGTCCGCCGACTCGTACCGGCCGCCGCCCCAGACCCGCAGCAGGTTGACGTTGGCCGCGAGGGCCTGGTCGAAGCGCTCGGCCAGCCGCTCCCGGGTGATCCGGGTGGGGAACGCGTCGTCAGGGATCCAGTTGACCCCGCGGACGAAGACCGGGACGTCGTTCACCGACAACGCGAACGGGGTGCCGTGCTCGTCGGGTGTGGTGTCCAGCCGCACCGATCGGAAGCCGATCCGGTGTGACCAGGTGTCCAGCTTGTCGCCGTCCGGCGCGTGCAGTGTCACCTCGATCGGGTGGCGCGTCTGCTCGCCGTACCCCCGGGGCCACCACAGCGCGGGCTCGCGGACGGTGAGGGTCAACACGGCAGTGCGCTCCCCGGCCGGGACTACCACCTCGGCGCGGACGCCGGCCACTGCGGCGCGGACGGTCAGCGGGACGTCCGCTACCCGCTCGACCTCGACGTGCACCTCGACCCGGCCGTCGCGACCGTCCATGGTGGCGAGTGGACGAACTTCGGCCAATCGGGCGGTCGACCAGGCGTGCAGGCTGATCTCCTGCCAGATGCCGGCGGTGACCAGTGTCGGCCCCCAGTCCCAGCCGAAGTTGCAGGCCATCTTGCGGATGAAGTGGAACGGCTCCGGGTAGGCGTTCGGCCGGTCGCCGAGCCGCTCCTGCAGTGCCTCGGCGTAGCGGTACGCGGAGTCGAACGTGACGACCAGGTCGTTGTTCCCGTCGCGCAGCAGCGGTCGGACGTCGAACCGGTAGCCGCGGTGCATGTTCGCGGTGCGGCCGACCTCCACACCGTTGACTGTGAGCGTGGCGACGGTGTCCAGCCCGGCGCAGACCAGGTCGACGCGCTCGTCGTCGCCCGCCCGGTGGACGACTGTGGTCTGGTAGACCCAGTCGGTGCGCCCGATCCAGGCCAGCGCCCGCTCGTTGTCGTCGAGGTAGGGGTCTCCGATCAGCCCGGCGTCGAGCAGATCGGTGTGCACGCAGCCCGGCACTGTCGCCGGCACGGACCGACCGGCGATCTCCTCGGGCACCTGTGCTCCGGGGGCCGCTCGCACTGTCCAACCGTCGTAGAGTGCCTGTCGGCTCACCATGTCACCGCACCTTCCCGCATCGAAAGATGCCGAACTGAACCGGATAAGCTGAGAAACGGTACGGTCCGGAGTCCGGGCTGTCAACGGCCAGAGAGCGAAGGAGCACGCCGGTGAAGCGGCCGACCATCGCCGACGTCGCCCAACGCGCCGGGGTGTCCAAGGGCGCCGTGTCGTACGCGCTGAACGGGCAGCCCGGCGTCTCCGAGGCCACCCGGCAGCGCATCCTCGCCATCGCCACGGAGATCGGTTTCAGCCGCAGCAGCGCCGCCCGCGCCCTCTCGGCGGCAACCGCAGGGGCGATCGGCCTGGCCCTGTGCCGACCCGCGCGGACCCTCGGCGTCGAGCCGTTCTTCATGGCGCTGATCAGTGGCGTCGAGGCCGAACTCTCCGCCCGCTCGTACGCGCTGACCCTCCAGGTGGTGGCCGACCCGGACGCCGAGATCGCCGTCTACCGGCGCTGGTGGGGCGAACGACGGGTGGACGGGGTTCTCGTGTGCGACCTTCGGACCGACGACCGTCGCATCCCCGCACTCGAACAACTGCAACTGCCGGCGGTGGTGATCGGCGGCCCCGGCGGCACCGGTGAACTGGCGAGCCTCTGGTCCGACGACGCCGCAGCGCTGACCGAGACGGTGGAGTATCTGGTCGCGCTCGGGCACCGGCGCATCGCACGGGTCGCCGGCCTGCCCGACCTGCGGCACACCGAGATCCGCACCGACGCCTTCGCTGCGGTTTGCCAGCGGCTCGGCCTGGTCGACGCGGTCACCGTCTGGTCCGACTACACAGGCGAGGAGGGCGGCCGGGCCACCCGCCGGTTGCTCAGCTCGGCCGACCGACCCACCGCTGTCATCTACGACAACGACGTGATGGCCATCGCCGGGCTCTCCGTCGCCCAGGAGATGGGCCTGACAGTGCCCGGCGATCTGTCCATCGTGGCCTGGGACGACTCACCGCTGTGCCGGCTGGTGCACCCGCCGCTGACCGCGCTGGGCCGGGACATCCCGGCGTACGGCGCGCACGCCGCCCGGCAACTGCTCGCCGTCGTCGCCGGGCAGCCGGCCGGTCGGGTGCAGGACGAGACACCCCACCTCACGCCGCGCGGCAGCACCGCACCACCCCGGGGCAGATGAACCGGTTCAGCGAGACGCTGAGGGAAACTCCTCGAAGTACGCCTCGACCCGCTCGGCCGTCGCCGGCCGGGCCAGCGCGAACCCCTGCCCGTACCGGCAACCACCCCGGCGCGCCCCCTCGACCTGGGTCGACGACTCCAACTCCTCGGCGACGATCTCGACGCCCAACCGCTCGCCCACGTTGACCACCACGTCGATCAGCGGCGGTTGCCCGTCCGGCCGTGCACCCACCAACTCCGGGCCCACCTTGAGCAGGTCGATCGGCAGGCGGCGGAGCTGGGCCAGCGAGGCGTGCTCGGCCCGGAAGTCGTCCAACGCGGTGCGTACGCCCAACGACCGCAGCCCGGCCAGCCGAGCCACCACTGTCGACAGGTCCCCGGCGACCCTCGGCTCACTCACCTCCACCACCAGCCGTTCCGGCGGCACCCCGTACGCGGCCAGCACTGCCGCGAGCCGCTGGACGAAGTCGGGAGTGGTCAGCTCCCGAGTGGTGACGTTGACCGCCATCCACAGCTCCCGGACGCCCACCGACCAGTCGGACAACTGGCGGCAGGCCCGGTCCAGCACCCACCACTCCAACTCGCCGACCAGGTCCAGGTCCTCGGCGACCGGCAGCAACTCGGCCGGGAGCACAGTGCCGAGCACCGGGCTGCGCCACCGCAGCAGCGCCTCCGCGCCCACCGGCTGTCCGTCGGCCAGGTCGACCACCGGCTGGTAGACGAGGTCCAGCTCGCCGCGCGCCACGGCACCGGGCAGCTCGCGCTCCAGGTCGAGCCGGCGCACCAGCTGTTCCTCCAGGAACGCGTCGTACCACTCCACCCGGTCCCGGCCCAGCTGCACGGCCCGTCGGCGGGCCAGCTCGGCCTGCCGGAGCACGTCCGCCGGCCCGGCGCCGCTCACCTCGGCCAACCCGATGCTCGTCTGCACGCGCAGCATCGCACCGGCCAGCCGGTACGGCGGGCCGAGCGCGCTCAACAGTCGCGTGCCCAGCGCGTACGCCAGCACCGGGCCGGCGGCGGTGACCACCGCGAAGCCGGTACCCGTGCACCCGGTGACCAGATCGTCGGGTGCGATGACCGCGCGGGCCCGGTGCACCGCCTCGGCCAGCACGTCCTCCCGGGCCGTCGGGCCGAACCCCTCGGTGCCGTGCAGGTCCACCAGCAGCAGCGCGCCGGCCGGCGCCGGCACGTCGCCGATCGCGGCCAGGGCGTCCAGCAGGGCAGCCCTGTCGCCGGGGGTTCCGCTCGCCGCCGCGGATCGCCGGTTGAGCCCCGACCAGGCGGAACTGTGATCAGGCGACCAGGTCGAGCCGGCACCCGTCGCGGTCGCCGCGCCCTCCGGGACGCCGAGGGCTCGCTCGGGCAGCGGCTCCGGCGTGCCTGGCCAACGCGCCGGGGCCGCACGGCGGTGTCGCAGCGAACGGCCGGCCGGTCGCCGATGAGCGGCCCGCCGAACGGACGTGGACGTGTCACCGGCGCGCAGCAGCTCGCGCAGCACCAGGGGCGGCACCGCCGCCAGGGCCAACAGCACGCTCGTCCGGTCCGGTGCGCGGCCGGCGCCCAGGTGCAGACCCGCCGCCAGCAGCAGCACAGCCGCGGGGAGCACCAACCGGGGCCAGGCCGCGGCGACCGGCTCCACCGCCTCCGTGTCGTCCGCCGCATCCGCCGCGCCGACCGCGACGAGCAACATCCCGAACACCAACGGGGGTACGGCCAGCAGTGCCACCCGGCCGGCCGGCGCGGACGGCAACGTGGCCAGCAGCACCAGCCCGCCCACTGTGAGCAGGACGCCGCCCCGGCAGAGCGCCGCACCCGAGCGCCGCCGTGGCCCCGCGAACGCGTTCAACGCGGCCATGCCCAACCCGCCGAGCGTCAACGCGGCGACCAGCCGAACCGGGACCGGTAGGCCGTCGGGGGGCAGCAGCAACCAGCCGGCGAGGGCCAGACCGACCGCCGGGCCGGTCGACTCGACCAACCACCGCAACCGAACCGAGGCCGCCGCCCGGGATCGGCCGGGAAGCCGGTACAGACCGGCCGTCGAGAGGGACGCCACGACCAGCGACCCGATCAGCACGGCGAAGGTGTGCCCGATGCCGGCCACTGGCAACACGACGGCGGTGAGACCCGCCGCCACCACCGCCGCGTCGAGGAGCACCCCCGCCGCACGCGGTGTCGGATCGGTGCCGCGTCGGGAGGCCAGCCGGGAGAGTCGCAGCCCGGCGAGCGTGGCGCCGGCACCGGCGGCCAGCGCGATCACCACCGAGGGCGGGACCAGGTCGACGGAACCGGCGAGGAGGAGCAGCGCCACCGCCACGGACGTGGCGGCCTCCGGTGCCGCACGGCGGGGGACGAGAACGCGGAACGGGTACGCGAGGAGCACGGCGGTCGCCTTCGTGAGGGGGCACGGGGGCGGTGCGACGGTGCGGGACATCGGACGTTGCGAGTCCGCTACCCACGATTGGCAACGATGGACGGCCGAATTGGTTACTTGCCGGTCACTCAGGGAAGACAACGACCTGTGTCACTGTACGGCGTACCGCACGCTGCCGGCACCGCCCGCCGCGAGCCGAAACAACCCGAAGTGGGATCATCGGAGGGTGAGTAAGCCCGACACGGTCCGCTTCCGGTACAACCAAGCCATCCTGGTGGCCGCGATCATCGCCTTCGTCGGCGCCCTGCCGCTGGCCAACGCCCGGGACTACCTGCTGCCGGTGCTGCTCGTCCCGCTCGCCGTCGCGGTGTGGGCCTGGCGGGCCGGCACCGACGCCGACGCGCGGGAGCTGCGGATCCGGGCACTGGTCGGGCAGCGTCGGATCGACTGGGACCAGGTCCTCGAGCTGACCACCGACCAGCGCGGGCGCGCGGTGGCCCGGCTCGACGACGGCCGCCAGGTCACCCTGCCGGCCGTCCGAGGGACGGATCTGCCCCGACTGGTCGCGGCGACCGGCCAGCCGCTGCCGGAGGCTCCGGCGGAGACCCCCGGTCAGTAGCCGTCGACCACCGTGTTGATCAGCGGTTGCCCGGCGGCGAACCGGCGGACCTGATCGCCCACCAGCCGGTAGGCCCGTGGCAGCAACCCGCGCACCGACCCGCCGACGTGCGGGGTGAGCAGCACGTTCGGCATGACCCAGAGCGGAGAGTCGGCGGGCAGCGGCTCCGGGTCGGTGACGTCCAACGCCGCCGAGATCCGACCGGTGCCCAGCTCGGCGACGAGCGCCTCGGTGTGCGCCACCGGGCCCCGGGCGGCGTTCACCAGCAGCGCCCCGTCCGGCATCGCGGCCAGGAACGCCTTGTCGATCAGGCCACGGGTCTGGTCGGTGAGCGGCACCAGCACCACCACCACGTCCGCGTCGGGCAGCAGTCGCGGCAGCTCCTCGACGGCGTGCACCCCCTGCTCTGGGCGGGCCGTCCTGGCGACCAGTGTGAAGCTCACGTCGAAGGGGGCGAGCCGGTCGCGCACAGCGGAGCCGATCGAGCCGGCGCCGATGATGAGCACCCGCTTACCGGTCAGCTCGTCGGTAGGGGCGTTCTCCGCGAACGTCCAGCGCCGCTCGGCCTGCGCGCGGACGAACGCCGGGAACGCCCGCAGCTGGGTGAGGATCGCTGTGACGACCCACTCGGCGGTGGACGGGTCGTGTACGCCCCGGGCATCGCAGAGGGTGACAGCCGGCGGTGTCCGGCCGGCCCAGGCGTCCGCCCCGGCGGAGAGCAACTGCACCACGGCCAGGTCGGGCAGCTCCCGCAGCACCGTCGTCGCGTCCGAGCCACCCAGGAACGGCGGCACCCAGAAGCGGACGTCGGCCGCCTCGGACGGCATCCGGTCGGTGTGCTCGAAGACCTCCACCGTCACGTCCGCGGGCAGCTCGCCCAGGAGGTTCAGGCCGGCCTGGTGCGGAATCCATACCTTCACGTCCGCCGACGATAGTCCCCGGCGCTCCGGCTGGTGGAGGCACGGCGGCGAACCGGCGTCCCGGGGGATGGCGCGCGAGGTCGCGGCGGGCGAGACTCAGCACACCGATGTTCGACTCCGACGCGGACGAGGTATAACGAAGGGTCGGAGGGCCGGTCGGCCTCCGCCCCGGCAGACAGGTGCTCGATGACCGACGGCTCCCCCGGCCCCGCCCGGCGTTCGATCGCGCCACCCCCGGTGCTCGGCGACCCGGCGCGGCTGCGCGCGCTCGCCGACACCGGGCTGGACGCCGTCCCGGACGAGGCGTTCGACAGGTTCGCGCGGCTGGTCAGTGACCTGCTGGACGTGCCTGTCGCGCTGGTCTCCCTGGTCTCCGCCGACCGGCAGTTCTTCCCCGGCGCGGTCGGGTTGCCGGAGCCCTGGTCGCAACGCCGGCAGACCCCGCTGAGCCACTCGTTCTGTCAGCACGTGGTGGACATCGAGGTGCCGATGGTGCTGCCGGACGCCCGGCTCTACCCCCGTGTCCGGGACAACCTGGCCATCGACGACCTCGGCGTGGTCGCGTACGCCGGGATGCCCCTGACCGACCTCTCCGGCCGGGTGCTCGGCTCGCTCTGCGCCATCGACAGCAAGCCCCGCGCCTGGACGGCCGCGCAGCTGCGGACCCTGGCCGACCTGGCCGCCGCCTGCTCGTCCGAGCTGCGACTGCGGATCGCGCTCGACGGCGCGCAGGAGGCCCGGCGGCGGGTCGTGCAGGCGCACGAGCGGCTGGAACTGCTGGCCGGGGTCAGTGAGACGCTGGCCGGCACCCTGGACGTGGGCACCGCGCTGCGCCGGCTCGCCGCCACAATGGTGCCGCTGCTCGCCGACTGGTGCCTGCTCACCCTGATCGGGCCGACCGGCCTGCCCCGCGAGGTGGTCTCGGTGCACCGGGACCCGGCCCGCGCGGCGGACGTCGACCGCTTCGGCGATCTGCTGCGCACCGGGCTGAGCGCCGAGTCGATCATCCGGACGGTGCTCCGGACCGGCCAGCCCCGGCTCGGCAGCGTGGCGTCCCTGGCCGACGTCACGAGGGGCACCACCCACCCGGAGATGGCTCCCATCGCCAGTCGGCTGGGCATCGCCTCCTACCTGAGCGTGCCGGTGCGGGGCGTCGGCGGCACGGTGCTGGGGGCGATCACCCTCGTCAACGGCGGCCAACGTCAGCAGTTCGACGACCGGGACCTGCTCACCGCCGTCGACATCGGCCGCCGGGCCGGCCAGGCCGTCGGCAACAGCTCGATGTACGGGGAGCAGCGGCACGTCGCCGAGGTCCTGCAACACAGCATGCTGCCCCGACTGCCGGTGGTGGCCGAGCTGGAGTTGGCGGCCCGCTACCAGCCGGCGGCCGACCGGGTGGAGGTGGGCGGTGACTGGTACGACGCCTTCGTGCAGCCCGACGGCGACGTGATCGTGGCGATCGGGGACGTGGCCGGGCACGACATCGAGGCGGCGGCGACGATGGGCCAGCTGCGCAACCTGGTTCGGGGCAACGCCTTCGGCCGGCCGGATGCGGTCGGGTCACTGCTGAGCAACCTGGACGGCGCCATCCGTGGCCTGCGGTTGCCGATCGCCGCCACCGCGACGCTGGTGCGGATCTGTCCGCAGCACGCCGGTGTGCACGAGATGACCTGGTCCAACGCCGGGCACCCGCCGGCCCTGGTGGTCCGCGTCGGCGGGGCGGTCGAGATCCTCCAAGGCACACCGGAGCCGCTGCTCGGCCTGGCCCGTCCGTCGCCGCGCAGCAGCCACTCGACAAGCCTGGCCACCGGCGACACCCTGCTGCTCTACACCGACGGGCTGATCGAACGGCGGGACCGCTCCATCGACGAGGGGTTGGCCGAGTTGGCGGGCCGGCTGACCGGCACCGACACGCTGCCCCTCGACGACCTGTGCGACCTGCTGCTCGCCTCGATCCAGCACCGCGAGGACGACACCGCGCTGCTGGCCGTACGGGCCCGGTGAGCGGTCCACCGGGGACCACCGAGCGGGCCCATCGGCACCCGTTGCGTCTCGACGGGCCCGGCCGGGTCGCGCGGCGGGCTACCCTGGGCCGGGTGAGAGCCCGTCCCCCGTACCCTCGCATCCACCGCCTCCGGGTGGCCCTCGCGGCGTCCTGCGCGGCGCTGCTGTTCGCCGCCGGTTGCAGCTTCGGCGAGCCGGAGCCCGACCCGGCCGGCGAACCGCCCAACCTGCCGACCCCGTCCGCGTCGGCGAGCCCCGGCGGCGCCGGCCAGCAGGCGGTGGCGACAGTGCTCGCCAAGCGTCTGCGGGTGCCCTGGGCGATCGCCTTCCTGCCGGACGGCGGCGCGCTTGTCACCGAACGGGACAACGGCCGGATCCTCCAGGTCGGGCCCGAGTCCGGGCCGGACGGGCTGACTGTCCGCCCGCTCCAGACGATCCCCGACGTGGCGGCGGCGGGCGAGGGTGGCCTGCTCGGCATCGCTGCCTCCCCCGACTTCACCCGGGACCAGACGGTGTTCGTCTACTACACCACCGAGCGGGACAACCGGGTCGCCCGGCTGCGACTCGGCGGGCAGCCCACCCCGATCCTCACCGGCATCCCCAAGGCCAATGTGCACAACGGTGGTGGGCTGGGCTTCGGCCCGGACAAGCAGCTCTACGTCAGCACCGGTGACGCAGGTCAGCGCCCCTCCTCGCAGGATATGAAGAGCCTCGGCGGCAAGATCCTGCGGATCACCCCGGACGGCAAGCCCGCCGCCGGCAATCCGTACCCCAACTCCCCGGTGTGGTCCATGGGCCACCGCAACGTCCAGGGTTTCGCCTGGGACGCCGCGAAGCGGATGTACGCCGTCGAGTTCGGCCAGAACACCTGGGACGAGATCAACCAGATCACCAAGGGCGGCAACTACGGCTGGCCGGAGGTCGAGGGTCAGGCCGGCGACAGGCGGTTCACCGACCCGATCGTGCAGTGGGCGACGTCGGACGCGTCCTGCTCCGGTCTGGCCGCCACGGACCGGCTGCTGGTCACCGGCTGCCTGCGCGGCAAGCGCCTCTGGGTGATGGAGCTGACCGACACCGGCACCCTACTCGGTCAGCCCAGTGAGCTGCTCACCAACCGCTACGGCCGGCTGCGCGCGGTGGCCGCGGCACCGGACGGGTCGCTCTGGGTGAGCACCTCCAACCACGACGGGCGGGGCGACCCGGCGGGCGACGACGACCGGCTCCTGCGGGTGGTCTTCGCGGGCGGCGACGGCGGACGCAGCTGATTTCGTCACCATCCGTTCAGGTTTACCAAGATCTTCCGACGGGCAGGTCAGACTCTCAGCATGGACGGCCAACGCGACGAGCGGCACGACGACGCCGATGACCGGGACGACCCGGTGATCGGCGACGACCGGCCGCGCCCGACGGGTTGGTGGGTCGGCGCGGCCGGCCCGCTGCGCCGCCTCGGGCTGATCGTCGCCGTCCTCGCCGTGGCCCTGGCCGGTGCGGTGCTCGGGGTGCTGGCCGGTGGCCAGGTGAGCACCGACATCGGCCCGTTCCGGGCCAATCTCAGCATCTCCCCCGCCCGGGACGGCGGCACCACCGTCGACATCCCGCCGCTCGGCGCGCTGCTGCTCGACAGCCACGACGGGCCGACCCATCTCACCGTCCGGCTGGGCGCCCTCGACCAGGGGCGCACCGAGGCGCTGATCGACGACCCGGCCAGCATCAGCCGGGCCAGCCAGAGCGCAGTGGAGGACGTCCGCTCCGGGGTGATGCGCCTCGGCCTGCGCACCCTCGGCGCGTCGGTGCTCGTCACGTTGATCCTGGCCGGGCTGATCTTCCGCGACGTCCGGCGGACCGCCTGGGCGGGAGGGTTGGCCCTGCTGGTCACCGCCAGCAGCCTCGGCACGGCGGCGGCGACACTTCGCCCGCAGGCCATCGAGGAACCGCGCTACGAGGGGCTGCTGGTCAACGCGCCGGCCATCGTCGGTGACGCCCGCCGGATCGCCAACGACTACACCAAGTACGCGGAGCAGTTGCAGCGCCTGGTCGGCAACGTCAGCCAGCTCTACACCACAGTCTCGGCGCTTCCGCTGTTGGAGCCGACCCCGGGCACCACCCGGGTGCTGCACGTCTCCGACATGCACCTCAACCCGACCGGCTGGCAGCTGATCCGGACTGTCGTGGAGCAGTTCGGCATCGACGTGGTGATCGACACCGGCGACATCACCGACTGGGGCAGCGAACCGGAAGCCTCCTTCGTCGCCTCGATCGGCCTGCTGAAGAAGCCGTACGTCTTCATCCGGGGCAACCACGACTCCGGCAAGACCGCCGCCGCTGTGGCCCGCCAGCCGAACGCCATCGTGCTGAACAACACGACAACGACCGTCGCCGGGCTGACCATCGCCGGCATCGGCGACCCGCGCTTCACCCCGGACAAGAACACCTCCCCGGCCGGCAGCGGGTTGACCCAGCAGGTGGCCGACCAGGTGATCGGGGTCGGCAACCAGCTCGCCGCGACCGTCCGCAGCTCACCGCAGCCGGTGAACATCGCGCTCGTGCACGACCCGGCGTCGGCCGGGCCGCTCGCCGGCACCTGCCCGCTGGTGCTGGCCGGGCACACCCACTCCCGGCAGGTCTCCGAGCTGCCGCAGGCACCCGGGCAGCAGCCCACCACGCTGATGGTGGAGGGCTCCACCGGAGGCGCCGGGCTGCGCGGCCTGGAGGGCGAGAAGCCCACCCCGCTGTCGATGAGCGTGCTCTACTTCGACCAGCAGAAGCTGCTCCAGGCGTACGACACCATCACCGTCGGCGGCACCGGGCAGGCCCAGGTCAACCTGGAACGGCGCCTGGTGGAGAACCCGGCCGCCGGCGTTCCCGCCACACCCACACCCACGCCGAGTGGCGGTGTCCCCGCCACACCCACGCCCACGCCGACCGGCTGAGCCGACGGCGACGCCCGCCAGCGGACCGGCGGGTCACCGCAGGGCGATGGCGGCCAGTGCGGCGTTGACGATGCTGCCGGGCAGCAGGTCGTGCAGTTCGTACAGCTCGGCGACGCTGCCGGACTGGCCGAACTCGTCCACACCGAGCGGCACCGCCGGCGCGCCGACCGCCGAGCCGAGCCAGGCCATCGCGTGCGACGCGGCGTCGTGCACACTCACCACCGGCACCCGATCGGCGAACGCGGACCGCAGCGCGCCCGGCACGCTGGGCACCGTGGCCGTCCGTACGCCCTGGCGCAGGGTGCGCTGCCAGGCCCGGTAGAGCCGGTCGAGACTCGTCACGTCCACCACGTGCGCGGCGATGCCCTCGTCGGCCAACTCCGCCGCTGCGGCCAGCACCTCGGGCAGCACCGCGCCGGAGGCGGCCAACTGCACCACCGGGGCGTCGACCAGGTGCGGGTACGCCTGGTGCGCGTCGACCAGCCGGTACGCCCCGGCGACGACCTGCCGGCGCAGCACCGCGTCACCGAGCCGGGCCCGGGCCGCCTCGAACGGCGCCTGGTCCAGCGGTCGGGTGCTCAACCGGAAGTAGTACGCGCCGTCCTCGGCGGGTGCGGCGGTCGCCGCCGGGGCCGAACCACCGGCGATCTGACCGAGCGCGTCGCAGAGCAGCCAGTCGAGGGTGGCCGCGTACGCCGGCTCGATGAAGGTCACACCGGGCAGCTCCAGGCCGACCGACGCGGTGATAGTGGACTGGTGAGCGCCACCCTCCGGGGCGAGGGTGATGCCGGACGGGGTGCCGGCCACCACGAACCGGGAGCCGGAGTAGGTGCCGTACAGGAACGCGTCGAGGCCGCGCAGCACGAACGGGTCGTAGACAGTGCCCACCGGCAGCAGCGGCTGACCGGACAGGTCCCAGGACAACCCGAGCTGGCCGAGCAGCAGGAACAGGTTCATCTCCGAGATGCCCAGCTCGATGTGCTGCCCGGCGGGGCTCTCCGTCCAGCGCAGCATCCGGTCCTCGGTCCAGGAACGCTGCTCAGTGGGGGCGAACACCCCGGTCTTGTTGATGAACCCGGCGAGGTTGGTGGAGGTGGCCACGTCCGGGGCGGTGGTGACCAGGTAGCGGCCCACCTCCCGGTCCCGCGCCAGGTCCACCAGCACCCGACCGAAGACCTCCTGGGTGGAGATCGGCTTGTTGGCGCGTACTCCAGTGCTTTCCGGGACGGTGACCCCCAGCGCACGCTCGCGCGGCGCGCGGGACAGCGCCTCCCGGCGGGCGCCGGCCTGGATGCCGGCGGGTGACGCCGGGTCGAGGCGGTCCCACTCGGTCTCGGCGGTCAACCCCTGCGCGGCGCGCAGCGTGTCGACCTGCTCGGAGCTGAGCAGCGCGGAATGGTTGCGCGGATTGCCGGCGATGGGCAACCCCCAACCCTTGACGGTGTACGCGAAGACGACGCTGGGCCGGTCGGTGACCGCGTCGCACTGGGCGTACGCGTCAAGCATCGCCTGAAGGTCGTGCCCGCCCAGGTCGGTGACGAGCGGGCCCAGCTCATCGTCGGAGACGTCGGCGATCAGCTCGGCGATGCCGGCCGGAGCGCCGTCCAGGAACTGCTTGCGCAGCGCCGGCCCGACCAGCCCGAACAGCGACTGGTACTGCTCGTTCGGCATCGCGTCGATCCAGTCGCGCAACGCCTCGCCGCCCGGCCGGGCGTACGCCTCGGCGAGCCGACGGCCGTACTTGACCTCCACGACGTGCCAGCCGGCCGCCTCGAACTGGCCCCGCCACTGGTTGATCCGAATGCCGGGGACCACCCGGTCCAGCGACTGGCGGTTGAAGTCGACGAGCCACATGACGTTGCCCAGCCCGGTGGTCGCCGGGTCGGCCACCGCCTCCCAGATGTTGCCCTCGTCCAGCTCGGCGTCGCCGATCAACGCCACGAACCGGGAGTGCGGGCGGGCCCCGAAGTGCGCGTCGACGTACCGCCGGGTGGCGGCGGCGAAGAGCGGCGCCGCCGCGCCCAGGCCGACCGAACCGGTGGAGAAGTCCACATCGTCGGGGTCCTTGGTGCGCGACGGGTACGACTGGAGGCCGCCACGGGCCCGCAGCCGGGGCAGGTAGGAGCGGTCCAGGTTGCCGAGCAGGTACTGGATGGCGTGGAACACCGGGGACGCGTGCGGCTTCACGGCGACCCGGTCCTCGGCGTCCAGGTGCGCGAACCAGAGCGCTGTCATCGCCGTGACCAGGGAGGCACTGGACGCCTGGTGGCCGCCGACCTTCACGCCGTCGCCGGTGGACCGATCATGGTTGGCGGCGTCCACGATCCGGGTGGCGAGCCAGAGCACCCGCCGCTGGATCTCGTCGAGGACATCGAGGTCGTGCTTGGTCACGGTGGCTCCATCCAGGCGTCGCCGTTGACGCCCTCGCGAGGGGTGCGGGGTGGCCGCGTAGTCGGCAGGGGGTGGCGGAAGGCCGCCGCCGGGTCGCGGCAGCGGCCTTCTTCGGGTTGGTCTCAGCCCTGAACGCCGAGGCGCTCCAGGATCAGCTCACGCAGGGTCTTGGCGTCGGCCTGACCACGGGTGGTCTTCATAACCGCGCCGACCAGAGCACCGACCGCCGCGACCTTGCCGCTGCGGATCTTGTCGGCGATGCCGGGGTTCGCGGCGATCGCCTCGTCCACGGCGGCGGTGAGCGCGCCGGTGTCCGACACGACCTCCAGGCCCCGGCTGGTCATGATCTCGGTGGGCGAGCCCTCACCGTCGACCACGCCCTCCAGCACCGTGCGGGCCATCTTGTCGTTGAGCTTGCCGGCGTCGACCAGACCCTGAAGCTCGGCGACCTGGGCGGGGGTGGCACCGATCTCGGCCAGCTCCACGCCGCTCTCGTTGGCCCGGCGGGACAGCTCACCCAGCCACCACTTGCGGGCCGCGGCCGGGGTGGTGCCGGCGGCCACCGTGGCCTCGATCAGCTCGACCGCGCCGGCGTTCAGCACCGACTGCATGTCCAGGTCGGAGAGGCCCCACTGCTCCTGGAGCCGACGCCGGTGCACCCGCGGCAGCTCCGGCAGGGCGGCCTTCAGCTCGGCGACCCAGGCCGGGTCCGGGGCGATCGGCACCAGATCCGGCTCCGGGAAGTACCGGTAGTCGGTGGCCGTCTCCTTCGAGCGACCCGGGGTGGTGTCACCGGTGTCCTCGTGGAAGTGCCGCGTCTCCTGCGTGATCCGGCCGCCCGCGTCCAACACCGACGCCTGCCGCAGCATCTCCGAGCGGACCGCCCGCTCCACCGACCGCAGCGAGTTGACGTTCTTCGTCTCGGTACGGGTGCCCCACTCCGCGCCCGGCAGGTTGAGCGAGGTGTTCACGTCGCAGCGCAGCGAACCCTCCTCCATCCGCACGTCGGACACGCCGAGGGTGCGGATCACGTCGCGCAGCTCGGCGACGTACGCCTTGGCCACGTCGGGGGCGAGCGCGCCGGTGCCCGTGATCGGCTTCGTGACGATCTCGACCAGTGGGATGCCGGCCCGGTTGTAGTCGACGAGCGACTCCGTCGCGCCGTGGATGCGGCCGGTGGCACCGCCGACGTGCAGCGTCTTGCCGGTGTCCTCCTCGAGGTGCACCCGCTCGATCTCGATCCGCACCGTCTCGCCGCCCACCTCGACGTCCAGGTAACCGTCGACGCAGATCGGCTCGTCGTACTGGCTGATCTGGAAGTTCTTCGGCATGTCCGGGTAGAAGTAGTTCTTCCGGGCGAACCGGCACCACTCGGCGATCGAGCAGTTCAACGCCAGGCCGATCCGGATGATCGCCTCGATGGCCGCCTTGTTGGCCACCGGCAGCGAACCGGGCAGGCCCAGGCACACCGGGCAGACCCGGGTGTTCGGCTCGCCGCCGAAGTCGGTCGGGCAGCCGCAGAACATCTTGGTGTTCGTGCCCAGCTCGACGTGGGTCTCCAGGCCGATCACCGGTTCGAAGCGTGCAACGACCTCGTCGTACGCGGGCAGTGTCGTGGTCATGAGACGCTCCAGGCGCGATCCGGGACAGAACCTGTCCAGCCTAATGGGGTTGCCCGATCAATCCTCGGCCGGGTTTCGTCCGGCACGCGTGGCGTCACCGACAGCGGGGTACGGAACGACAATGACGGATACGGGGAGAGAGTCAGGAGCGCAGGCCCGACCGGTGCTCGTCGGGGTGGTCGCGGTGTGGGCGGTGGCCGTCGTGGTGACGCTGATCAGTTGGTTCGCCGCCGGGGAGGACCGGAACCCGGACACGGCCGCCGATTTGGTGATCGGCATGGTGCTGCCCGGGGTGGCGGCGGTGGCGATCGCGTACGCCGGCGTGCACCTGGTGAACCGGCGGCGTCGGAATCAGGGGCGGCCGTGACCACCGAGGAGAGCGTCGCCGCTGAGAAGCAGGTGGCGAAGGAAGACAGGGCCGCGGCGCAGGTTCCGGAGAACCGGGGCCGGCAGCGCCCCCGGAGCACGTACGTTGTCGCCGCGTTGGTAGTGGTCCTCTTCGCCGTGCTGGGCACCGCAGCATTTGTCGGCCGCGGCACCGTGAAGTCCGATGACCTGCTCGTGACGTTCGCGTGGATGCTGATCCCGCCGCTGGTCGGCGCGGTCGTCGCCCTCGCCTTCGGCCGCCGGCTGATGAGGCGGATGCCGCAGACGGCCGGTGCCGACCCGGCGACCCGACGGCGGATCGCGCAGACGCTACGCGACGGGTCCACCGACGACCCTCGTCTGGACGCGCTCGCTCGCAAGGAGGCTCGAACCCGGGTCAGTCAACGCTGGCTGCTGCTGCTGTTCGTGGGAGGTCTTCTCACCCAGGTGGGGCCCCTGGTGAGCCCGGTCCGCCCGTTCGGACGCGTGCTGGCCGCACTGCTGATCCTGCTCTGGGGAGGTGCCGCCTGGTGGCGCTGGCGTGGTCTGCGAGAGGCCCGCCGCTACCTCGCCGGGCCGCCGACCCAGCCCTGATCGACGCCCAACCCGCCAGATGCGCGATCGGCGCCGAGGGGCAAGCCCCTCGACGCCGATGCGGTGAATTCCGTTCTAGAGCGCCGGCGGGGTGAACGTGCCGACGGCGGACTCCAACGCGGCGGCGACCCGGTACATCCGGTCGTCGGCCATCGTCGGGGCCATCACCTGAAGGCCGACCGGCAGCCCCTCGGAGAGCCCACAGGGCACCGAGATGCCCGGCCCGCCGTACAGGTTCGTCGGGATCGTGTACAGGTCGGCCAGGTACATCTGGTACGGGTCGGCGGTCCGCGCGCCCATCGGGAACGCCACCGACGGAGTGGTCGGCGAGATCAGCGCGTCGACCCGCTCGAACGCGGCGGTGAAGTCCCGGGTGATCAGCGTCCGAACCTTCTGCGCCTGCCCGTAGTACGCGTCGTAGTAACCCGACGACAGCGCGTACGTGCCGATCATGATGCGGCGCTTGACCTCCGGGCCGAAGCCGGCCTCCCGGGTCAGCGACATGACCTCCTCCAGCGACCGGTTGCCGTCGTCGCCGACCCGCAGGCCGAACCGGACGCCGTCGAACCGGGCCAGGTTGGAGGAGCACTCGCTCGGGGCGATCAGGTAGTACGCCGGCAGGGCGTACGCGAACGTCGGGCAGGACACCTCGACGACCTCGGCGCCCATCTTGGTCAGCGCGTCCACCGACTCACGGAACGCGGCCATCACGCCCGGCTCGGCACCCTCGCCCACGAACTCGCTCACGATGCCGAGCCGCACACCGGTCAGATCACCGGTAGCTCCGAGTTTCGCCGCCGCCACCACGTCCGGCACCGGCTGCGGGATCGAGGTGGAGTCGCGCGGGTCGTGCCCGCCGATCACCTGGTGCAGCAGGGCCGCGTCGAGCACCGTACGGGCACACGGGCCGGGGGTGTCGAGCGACGAGGAGAAGGCCACCAGCCCGTAACGGGAGGTGCCGCCGTAGGTGGGCTTGGCACCCACGGTGCCGGTGACCGCGCCGGGCTGGCGGATCGAGCCGCCGGTGTCCGAGCCGATCGCCAGCGGCGCCTCGTACGCGGCCAGCGCGGCGGCGCTGCCACCACCCGAACCACCGGGGATCCGGCTCAGGTCCCACGGGTTGTGCGTCGGGCCGTACGCCGAGTACTCGGTGGAGGAGCCCATGGCGAACTCGTCCATGTTGGTCTTGCCGAGCATCACAGTGCCGGCCTCCCGCAGCCGCTGCACGATCGTCGCGTCGTACGGCGGGCGCCAGCCCTCCAGGATCTTCGACCCCACGGTGGTCGGTACGCCCCGGGTGGCGAGAACGTCCTTGACCGCGACCGGCACACCCGCGAGCGGGCCCAGCTCCTCGCCGGCGGCCCGGCGCTCGTCCACCGCGCGAGCCGCGGCGAGCGCGCCCTCGGTGTCGACGTGCAGGAAGGCGTGCACCCGGTCGTCGACAGCGGCGATCCGGTCCAGGTGCGCCTGGGTCACCTCGACGGCCGAGGTCTCGCCCCCGGCGACCAGGCTCGCGATCTCCGTCGCGGTCATTCTGGTCAAATCGCTATTGCCGGTCAGCTCGCTCATGAGGCCACATCCTCGGTCAGGATCCGCGGTACGCGGAACCGCTGGTCCTCGGCGTCGGGCGCGCCCGACAGCGCTTCCTCCGGGGTCAGGCACGGCGTGACGACGTCCTCGCGGAAGATGTTCGTCAGCGGCACCGAGTGCGAGGTCGGCGGGATGTCCGCGGCGGCGACCTCGCCGACCTGGGCGACCGCCTGGAGGATCACGTCGAGCTGGCCGGCGAACGTGTCCAGCTCCTCCTCGGTGACGGCGAGCCGCGACAGGCGCGCCAGGTGCGCGACCTCCTCGCGGGAGATGGCGGCCATCCGTGCCCCCTTCTGAATTCCTGCTGGTCGGGCGGTGTGCCGGCCGCGCGACAGGTGGAGCGTGACACGCGGTGACCGGAGCGAGTCTATTGTTCCGCTCCGCTGCCGCGTCTCCGACTCCCCCTCCGGCGGCCCTCGTGCCGGGTCAGCGGGTGGGGCGGCGAGCGACATCCGGCTGTGGGAGCCCTCCGGTCGGGCGGACCGGCCGGTACCGGGCCAGCCAGGTGACCAACTCCTCGGCCGGCATCGGCCGGGCGTAGAACCAGCCCTGAGCGGCGTCGCAGCCGGCGGCGTGCAGCATCCGCCAGGTCCGCTCGTCCTCCACACCCTCGGCCACCACCCGCAGCCCCAGCGCGCCGGCCAGCTCGATCATCGACCGGACGATGGCCGCGTCGTCGGCGTCGTCGGCCATGCCGAGGACGAACGACCGGTCCACCTTCACCTCGGACAGCGGCAGGCGGCGCAGGTGCTGGAGCGAGGAGTAGCCGGTGCCGAAGTCGTCCAGCGCGATGGCCACCCCGATCCGGTGCAGTCGGGAGATGGTGGCCAGCACCCGACGCGGGTCGGCCATCAACGCGCCCTCGGTGATCTCGACCTGAAGCCGCTCGGCCGGCACCCCGTAGCGGGCCAACCGGTCGGCGATCTGGTCGGCGATCTCGCCGGTGTGCAGGTCGCGCACGCTCACGTTCAGCGCCGCGCGCAGGCCGATGCCGGCCGCCGACCACTTGGCGAGCTGCTCCACCACGTCGTCGACGACACGACGGGTGAGCAGTCGCATCACGGCGCTCTGCTCGGCGACCCGGATCAGTTCCTCCGGGTCGACCATGCCCCGCCGGGGGTGCCGCCACCGCAGCAGGGCCTCGACACCGACCACCTCGCCGGTCGCGATGGCGATCTGCGGCTGGTAGTACATGGTGATTTCCCCGGCGTCGTCGGCCGGCTCGTCGTCCGCGTGCGCCCACCCGGTCGATTCGAGTGGCTGCCCAGGCGTACCCGGCCCGACATCCCGACGAGCCCCGTTGCGCCCCTTGCCTACCGCGCTCCCGTTCGGGGACCGCCGACCGATCACGCCACCGGCGCGCCGCTCCCGGGCCGGGCCGGAACGGGTGCCGGCGACAGTGGCACGAGCGTTGCGGCCCCGGATCGGGTCGGCTCCGGTGGCGATCCGGTTGATCAGTTCATCGGAGTGCACCAGCTCGGCGTCGGTGCTCCGACGGCGTGCCCACCACCGGGCAGCTCCCGGCCGTGCTGTGGCGACCGCCGACGCCGGGTCCGCCGCTGGCGCGGACCGGTCCGACGCCGCTGTGGGCAGCGCACCCTCGGCCGGGGCGCCGGTGGGCAGCGCCGCCCCGTCACCGCCGCGCACCTCCGCCGACGCCACAAGGGGTACGTCGGCAGTCCGCTCGGCGTCGCTCGGCACGCCGTGCCGGCCGTTCCCGTCCGGCTCCGCACCCTCGCCCTGAACTGCCGACTCGGCGTCGGCGTCTAACGGCCCCTCGACCGAGGGGCTGGTCTCCAGCACGCGGCGCAGGTCGGCGAGGAGGCCGAGTCGCTCGGCGGAGTTGTGGTCGGACTCCGGGGCGTACACGGCCACCGTGTCGTTGCGGTGCTTGGCGTCGTACATCGCCACGTCGGCGTGGCGCATCAGGGTGGCGAAGTCCTCGCCGTGCTCTGGGAAGAGGGCGATCCCGATCGACCCGCCCACGTCCAACGGCAACCCGTCGAGCGGCACCGGCTCGGCCAGCGCCTCGACCACCCGGTCGGCCAACTCCCGCGCCTGACCGACGTCGGCCAACCCGGTCATCACGATGGCGAACTCGTCACCACCCAGCCGGGCGATCATCTGTGGTCGGGGCTGCATGTCGGTGAGCCGGGCGCTGACCTCGACCAGCAGCCGGTCGCCCACGGCGTGCCCGAGGGCGTCGTTGACATTCTTGAAACGGTCCAGGTCGATCAGTAGGAGCGCGAGCTGCCCGTCGGGCTCACCGCGGGCGGTCCGCTCGGCGTGCAGGTGCACCTGCTCGGCCACCTCGGTCAGCAGGGCCTTGCGGTTGGGCAGCCCGGTCAGCGGGTCGGCGGCGGCGAGGTGCTGCTGTTCGTTCGTCAGCCGCGCCATCCGGTAGACGGCGAAGAGCGGCACCAGCACCAGCGGGATCAGCGCGGCGCTGACCCGCGCCGCCGCGACCAGCACCGGGGCGAGCAGCAGCAGCGAGCCGGTGGAGAGCAACTCGAAGCCGAGGCCCTGGCGGACGGTCGGCCACCAGCGATCCCCGAAACGCAGCCGCACCGCCCAGCTCACCAGCCCGTAGTTGACGACGAACCAGGCCAGCGCGGCACCGCCGACAGCGGCCACGTCGGTCCAGTGCAACCGCCCACCGGAGAAGATGGTGCCCGAGCCGAGCTGGATGACCCCGTACGCGGCGGCGAGGGCACACGCGTACTGGCCGACGTTGAACGCCGTGCGCCACGCGGCGTGCCGCATCCGCCAACCCGAGACGACGACACCGACCGCCTGCACCACCACCGCCGGGCCGAGACCCCAGCCGAGCAGGATCGCGAAGGTGAAGCAGGTGGACGGGAACACCGCCGACGTCTGCCGGCGCCCCGGTGGCACGAACGGGCGCGCGTCGCAGACCACTGCGAGCGCGGCCATCGTCCAGAACGCCACCGGCAACTGGGACAACTCGCCGGGGAGCCGCGCGAGTGGAACGGCGGCGGTCAGCGCGGCGACCGCCAGGATGCCGGCGACGAAGGCGGCGAACGGTGCGACCCGTCCCGCAGGAAGCGAGTTGCGTGGGTCGGCGACCTCCACCACACCTCCCGACCGACCATCGGCGTGCCGGTGCGCGCGCCGTGACCCAATGAAACGCCCTCGGCCCCCAATTTCCCGGTATGACAGTCACGAATCGGTCGTAGTCGTAATTAAGTTGGTATACGCGGCCAGCCGCGCGGGAGCTGTCGTCGGGGTCAGCCGCCGATCTGGGCGACCTCCCGGGCGGCGTCCGGGCCGGCGTCCAGCAGGAGGCGGAACCCGTCCTCGTCGAGCACCGGCACCTTGAGACTGGCGGCCTTGTCGGCCTTTGACCCGGGATTGTCCCCCACCACCACGAAGCTCGTCTTCTTGGAGACCGACCCGCTGACCTTGCCGCCCCGGCTCTGCACGGCCTCGGCGGCCTGGTCGCGCGAATAACTGGCGAGCGTGCCGGTCACCACCACCGTCAACCCCTCCAACGGGCGCGGCCCCTCGTCGACCGCCTCCTCGGCCATCCGTACGCCGGCCTCGGCCCACTTGCGGACCACCTCGCGGTGCCAGTCCACAGCGAACCACTCGCGGATGCTGGCAGCGATGGTCGGCCCGACCCCGTCGACGGAGGACAGTTCCTCCTCGGTGGCAGCATCGATGGCGTCCATCGAGCGGAAGTGCCGGGCGAGCGCCTGGGCCGCGGTCGGGCCGACGTGCCGGATGGAGAGCGCCACCAGCACCCGCCACAGGTCCCGTTCCCGGGCGACCGCGAGATTGTCCAGCAACTTGGTGGCGTTGCTGCCCAGGGTGCCGTCCTTGTTGACGAAGAACGGCGACCGGGACAGCTGCTCGGCGTCGAGCTGGAACAGGTCGCCCTCGTCGCTGATGATCTCCGCGTCGAGCAGGGCGGCGGCACCCTTGTAGCCGAGCACCTCGATGTCGAAGCCACCCCGGCCGGCGAGGTGGAACACCCGCTCCCGCAACTGCGCCGGGCAACTGCGGGTGTTGGGGCAACGGATGTCCACGTCGCCCTCCTTCGACGGCGCGAGCGGGGTGCCGCAGGCCGGGCAACTGGTCGGCATGACGAACGGCCGGGCGTCGGCGGGCCGCAGATCGACGACCGGGCCGAGCACCTCGGGGATCACGTCTCCGGCCTTGCGCAGCACCACCGTGTCGCCGATCAGCACCCCCTTGCGCTCCACCTCGCGGGCGTTGTGCAGCGTGGCGAGCGCGACTGTGGACCCGGCCACGCGCACCGGCTCGAGCACGGCGAACGGGGTGACCCGGCCGGTGCGCCCCACGTTGACGTCGATGTCGAGCAGCTTGGTGGTGACCTCCTCCGGCGGGTACTTGAAGGCGATCGCCCAGCGGGGGGCACGACTGGTCGACCCGAGCCGGCCCTGGATGGAGACCGGATCGACCTTGACCACCACGCCGTCGATCTCGTGCTCGACGTCGTGCCGGTGCTCGGCGTAGTAGGCGATGAACTCCGCCACGCCGGCCAGGTCCGGGACGACCCGCCACCGGTCGCTGGTCGGCAACCCCCAGGACTTGAGTGCCGCGTACGACTCGGACTGCGCCGTGGGCTGGAACCCGCGGCGGGCGCCGATGCCATGCACCACCAGGCGCAGCGGCCGGGTGGCGGTGACCCGTGGATCCTTCTGTCGCAGGCTGCCGGCGGCGGCGTTGCGGGGGTTGGCGAAGGGCGCCTTGCCCTGCTCCACCAGACCCGCGTTGAGATCGGCGAACGCGGCGATCGGGAAGTAGATCTCGCCTCGGACCTCCACCAACTCGGGGACATCCGGGAATTCGGCGGACGCGACGAGCTGGCCGGGCACGTCCCGGATGCTGCGCACGTTTGCCGTGACGTCCTCACCGGTACGCCCGTCGCCTCGGGTGGCGGCCCGGACCAGCCGGCCGTTCTCGTAGGTCAGGTTGATCGCCAGCCCGTCGACCTTCAGCTCGCACAGGTAGGGCACCGGGCCGCCCGCGTCCCGTTCGACCCGCTCGGCCCAGGCCGCCAACTCCTCGTCGGCGAAGGCGTTGTCGAGCGACAGCATCCGTTCGGCGTGGGTGACCGGTGTGAAGTCGGTGGAGAAGGTGCCACCCACCCGCTGGGTCGGCGAGTCGGGAGTCCGCAGCGCCGGAAACTCCTCCTCCAGTGCCTCCAGCTCGCGCAACTGCCTGTCGAAGTCGGCGTCGGGGATGGTCGGCGCGTCCAGCACGTAGTAGCGGTACTGGTGCTCGGTCAACTCCTGACTGAGCGCGGCATGCCGTTCCCGGGCCTGCGGCGTCGGCTCAGCCCCGGCCGCCGCCTCCTGCGCCGGGCTGACCTGCTGACCGATCTGTTCCTCGGACACACCGCCACCTTCGGACACGCCTGCGACCTCCCTGATCACGCTACTCCGGCACCGTATCGGGCCGGTGGGACAATCCGCCGCCCACCCGCGCCCGAAGCGACCCCGCCCTCAGCCGGATCCGGTGATCACGTGATGCGCAGGAGCCATCGACGGGCCGATCCAGCTACCCACCATCACGTGATCAAGGTGACGGCCGAGTGCCACCGGGCATGGCGGCGTCGAGGTGCGCGTGCGGTGGGGCGGTGGTGCAGCGCGGCCGTGGGGCGGCGGCGGTGTGGGGCGGCGGCGGCGTGGTTGGCGGGCGGCACGGACCGCGGCGGCGGTGTGGTTGGCGAGCGGCACGGACCGCGGCGGCGGTGTGGTTGGCGGGCGGCACGGACCGCGGCGGCGGTGTGGTTGGCGCGCGGCACCGGTGGCGGCGTGCAAGGATCGCCGGACGGTGCGACCGGCGGGTCGCCGCGACACGGAGGTACGGATGCCCGAGGCACTGCTCTGGGCGGTGGCGATCCTGCTGGCCGTGGCCGCTGGCTGGGCGTGGAACAGTTGGCGGCACCGGGTGGCCAACCGGCGTCCGGGCACCCGGCCGGGGCGGGGCGGCACCGGTGGCCGTCGTTCCACCCCACCACGGCCCCGTGGCGCCGAACGGCCGTCCACCAAGCCCCGCTCGCGCGGCACCGACCGACACGGCGACGCCCCCGCGCCCGGCGAGATCTGGTGGGCCGACGTGCCGTACGCCGACGGCAGCGGGTCGAAGGTGCGCCCGTGCCTGGTGCTGCGCGCCGACTCCCGGGGCGCCGACGTCCTGAAGATCACCAGCCAGGACAAGAGCGACCGAGACGACCACGTGCGGATTCCCACCCGGGACTGGGACCCGGGCGCGGAGCACGACAGCTACCTCAGCCTCACCGAGCCGATCCGACTCAACTCGGCCGCTTTCGCCGACCACGCCGGCCGCTGCGACGCCGACCTGTGGCGAAAGGTCCGCAGCCTGCGCCACCTCCCCACCTCCTGACCACCCCCTCGTGGCCACCCCTCGTGGCCGCCCGCCCCTTCACATCCTCACGGCCTGGCTCTGCTCATGGTCGACTCGGGTTCCTGAAAGTCGCGGTGTCCTGAACTCCCGGATACCCCGGTTTGCAGAAACCCGAGTTGATCATGACTGCGCGGTCGCGCCGGTCGGGGCCGGCTGAGCCGAACCGGACCCGACCGGGCCGAGGCGGACCCGACCGGGCCGAACCGGACCCGACCGGGCCGAGGCGGACCCGACCGGGCCGGGGCAGGCCGGGCCGACCCGGCCGCCCGGTCAGTCCCAGGCCGCGCCGAGGGTGGCCAACTGGTCCGCGTACTCGATGCGGTTGGCCCAGTCGCGCGGCCAGGCGGTCATGCCGACGGTCGCGCCCACGAACGCGCCGGCCAGGGCGGCGATCGAGTCGGAGTCACCGGCGGTGGTCGCGCCCCGGGCCAGCGCCGCGATCGGGTCGTCGGCGTGCCGTACGGCGCAGAGCAGCGCGGTGGCCAGCGCCTCCTCGGCCACCCAGCCCTCCCCGGTGGCCTGACACGGGTCACTCCCGTCGTCCGGTTGTGCCAGGGCGTTCGTCAGTCGGCCCAGCACCGCCAGGCACTCGTCCCAGCCCTGGGCGATGAACTCCTGCGGAGAACCGGAACCGGCACGCTGCCAGAGGTCGCCCAGCCACCGCTCGGAGTAGACCAGGCGCTGGGACAGTGCCCGCTCGGTGAGCAATGCGGGAAGGTCGGGCAGCGGGACGCCCGCGCGCAGAGCGAAGACCGCGTACGCGGTGAGTTCGCTGGCGGCCAGCCCGGTCGGGTGGCCGTGAGTCAGCCCGGCCTGCAACTGGGCCAACCCGGCGAGCGTGTCGAGGTCCACGTCGAGCAACCCGACCGGGGTGACCCGCATGTTCGCCCCGCAGCCCTTCGAGCCGACCACCGTCGCCTCCTGCCAGCGCACCTCACGGCTCAGCTCGGCGCAGGCGCGCAGGCAGGTCATGCCCGGGGCACGGTTGTTGTCCGGGCTGACCGCCCAGGCCAGGAAGCGTTGACGCAGCAGCGGCTCCACCGCCTCCGGCGTGAACGACGGCGCCTCGTGCAGCGCCCAACCCACCGCGAGCGCCATCTGGGTGTCGTCGGTGACCAGTGCCGGCTCGCCGGACAGCTCCCGCGGGCCGGTCGGGCCATACCGGCGCTCGATCTCGGCGACGGTCAGGAACTCGGTCGGCTTGCCCAGCGCGTCACCGTAGGCGAGGCCGAAGAGTGAACCGGAGGCGCGAAGCGCAGAGGTATGGATCACGGCGGCCATGATGCCCGGCCGCCGCAACCCACGGCATGCTCAGGGAGTGTTGTCGGAAGTGTCGGCCCGACCGACACGTCCGAAACCCGCCCTAGTCCCAGCAGAGGCAGAACGGGTGGCCGGCCGGATCGGCGTAGACCCGGAAGCCCTCGCCCTCACCTGGCAGCCGCCGAGCACCCAACGCGAGCGCCGCCTTTTCGGCGGCCTCGATGTCGTCCACCGTCACGTCGAGGTGGAACTGCTGTGGGCGCTCAGGATCCGGCCAGGCCGGTTGACGCAGGTTGAGCGCCTGTTGAAAGGCGAGGCGCGGCTGGTGACCGGGTGGGCCGCCCAGCACCACCCAGTCGTCGTCGGAGTCACCCTCGGCGAGCGGTACGCCGAGCAGCTCGGCGTAGAACGCCGCCAACGCCCGCGGATCCGGGCAGTCGATCACCACTGAACGCAGCTGTCCAATCATGACCGTCATCCTGCCCACCGGGTACGACAGGAAACCTCAGTCCTCGGCGAGGCGTCGGCCGGCGTCCCGGCACGCGGCGAGCACCGCCCGCGCGTACTCCGGGGTGGCGCCGGCGAGGCCGCAGGCCGGGGTGATCACCACCTGCTCGGCGAGTTGGCGACGAGGGAAGCCGAGGCGGTCCCAGACCTGGCGTACCCGATCGGCGATCTGCGCGGAGGTCGGCGCGCCGCCGGCCGACGGCGGCCGGGTCGGCGCGGCCCCGGCCAGCAACCCGAGGCCGGCGTCGATCGCCTCGCCCAGCGGGTCGAGCTTGGTGACCAGGTCCAGGTCGAGGGCTACCGCGATGGCGCCGGTGGAGCGGATCAGCTCCAGCGGCACGTCCGGGGCGCAGCAGTGCACAAGCGTCGGCACGCCGACCGCCTCGACGACAGTGCGCAGCAGGGCGGCGGCGTCCACCGAGTCGACCGGCCGGTACGCGCCCAGCCCGCTCTCGGTCGGCACCCGCCCGGCCAGCACTGTCGGCAGTGACGGTTCGTCCAGTTGCAGCAGCACCGATGCCTGGGGCAGCCGGCGGGCGACCGCCGCGACGTGTGCGCGCAGCCCTTCGGCGAGGGAGCCGGTCAGGTCGCGGACCGCGCCGGGATCGCGCAGCATTCGGCCACCGATCGGCAATTCCAGGGAGGCGGCCAGCGTGAGCGGGCCGGCGGCCTGCACCTTGATCGGCCCGGCGTACCCCTCGGCCTGCTCGGCGAGCTGGTCCAGGTCGCGTTCCATCAGGTCACGGGCCCGACGCAGGTCGCGGCCCGGGCGTGGGGCGATCCGCCACCGCCCCGCGTACACCTCGACGGGCAGCTCGACGAGCAGCCCGGCGGACCGACCGATCATGTCCGCTCCGGGGCCACGGGCCGGCAACTCGGGCAGGTGCGGCAGCTCGGGAAGTTCACCGAGGACCACCCGCTGAGCCTCGCCGATGTCGGTGCCGGGCAGCGAACCAATTCCGGTTGCCGCGCCGGCCGGCCAGGGCCACGCCTGATCTGTCACGGGCGAAGGCTATCCCGCGAACACCCAGGCCGTGCGGTCAGCCGGTGATGGTCGCGGAGCCGAGGACCACGTCGCCGGCCGGGTCCGGTCGGTACGCCACCACGGCCTGACCGGCGGCGACGCCGCGTACCGGTCGGCGCAGCTCGGCGTGCAGCCGGTCACCGGCGAGGGCGACGGTCGCCGGCACCGCGTCGCCGTGCGCGCGCAACTGCACCTCGCACTCGACCGGGGCGTCCGGACGGGCGCCGCCGGTCCAGACCGGACGTACGGCGTGCACGTCGGACACGTCCAGGGCCTCGGCCGGACCCACGGTCACCGTGTTGGTCTTCGGCGTGATGGAGAGCACGTAGCGTGGCCGGCCGTCCGGGGCGGGCCGGTCCAGGTTCAACCCGCGACGCTGCCCCACCGTGTACGCGTAGGCACCGCTGTGATTGCCGACGACCGCGCCGGTGGAGGCGTCCACCACGTCGCCGGGCGCCTCACCGAGCCGGCCGGCCAGGAAGCCACGGGTGTCCCCGTCGGCGATGAAGCAGATGTCGTGTGAGTCAGGCTTGTCGGCCACGGCCAGGCCACGCTCTGCGGCCTCGGCGCGGACCTGCGCCTTTGTCGAGTCACCGAGCGGGAAGATCGACCGGTCGAGCTGCTCGCGGGTGAGCACGGCGAGCACGTACGACTGGTCCTTGGCCAGGTCGACACTGCGCCGCAGCAGCCCGTCCGCGCCGAGGCGGGCGTGGTGCCCGGTCACCACTGCGTCGAAGCCCAGGGCCACCGCCCGGTCCAGCACCGCCGCGAACTTGATCTTCTCGTTGCAGCGCAGGCAGGGGTTCGGCGTACGACCGGCGGCGTACTCGGCGACGAAGTCGTCGACCACGTCCTCGTGGAAGCGGTCGGCCATGTCCCACACGTAGAACGGGATGCCGATCACGTCGGCCGCTCGCCGGGCGTCCCGGGAATCCTCCAGGGTGCAGCAACCGCGAGCGCCGGTCCGATAGGTCTGTGGGTTGCGGGCCAGCGCCAGGTGCACGCCGGTCACGTCGTGCCCGGCCGCCACCGCCCGTGCCGCCGCCACGGCCGAGTCAACCCCACCCGACATCGCCGCCAGAACCCTCACTGACCCACTCCCCTTCCCCGTCCCCGCCCGTTCCCCACAACAACCCTATCCACCAGCCCCGAACCCACCCCCACCCCACAAACCCCAACGACCAACCCCCAACACCAACCCCGAACGCCCACGCCCACGCCCACGCGATCTTGCACTTTCTGCTGCGACATATGCCGCACAAGACGCGAACGGACGACCGAAAGTGCAAGATCGCGGAAATCAGGGGGTGGGGGCCCGGGGGGGGTTAGCGGGGGGTGCGGAGGGCTGCGGCTCGACGGGCTCGTTCCACCGCTGCCGGGAGGGCCGCGATGAGGGCGTCGATGTCGGCCTGGGTGCTGGTGTGCCCCAGTGTGAAGCGCAGCGAGGAGCGGGCGCGGTCGTCGTCGGCGCCCATCGCGAGCAGCACGTGCGAGGGCTGGGCCACGCCGGCCGAGCAGGCGGAGCCGGTCGAGCAGGCGATCCCCTGCGCGTCGAGCAGGAGCAGCAGCGCGTCGCCCTCACAGCCGGGGAAGGAGAAGTGCGCGTTGCCGGGCAGCCGGTCGGTCGGGTCACCGTTGTAGATCACCTCGGGCACCGCCTGGCGGACCCGCTCGATCAGGTCGTCGCGGAGCGCGGCCACCCTGGCCGCGTACTCCTGCTGACCCTTCACTGCCGACTCCACAGCGACCGCGAAGGCGACGATGCCGGCGGTGTCCAGGGTGCCGGAGCGGATGTCGCGTTCCTGGCCGCCGCCGTGCAGCAGCGGCGTGGCCGGCACGTCCCGGGCGAGCAGCAGCGCACCCACCCCGGTCGGCCCGCCCAACTTGTGCCCGGTGACGGTCAGCGCGGCGACCCCGCTGGCGCCGAAGTCGACGGGCACCTGACCGACCGCCTGGATGGCGTCGGTGTGGAAGGGCACACCGTGTTCGGCGGCGACGGCGGCCAACTCGGCCACCGGCTGGACGGTGCCCACCTCGTTGTTCGCCCACATCGCGGTGACCACTGCCACCTGGTCGGCGTGCGCGGCCAACTCGGCGCGCAGGGTCTGCGGGTCGAGCCGACCGACGGCGTCGACCGGCAGCCAGCCGACCTCGGCGCCCTCGTGCTGGGCCAGCCAGTCGACAGCGTCCAGCACCGCGTGGTGCTCGACGGCGCTGGAGACCACCCGGCGACGGTCGGGCCGGGCTGCTCGGCGGGCCCAGAAGATGCCCTTGACCGCGAGGTTGTCGCTCTCCGTGCCGCCACCGGTGAAGATCACCTCAGAGGGCCGGGCGCCCAGCACCGCTGCCACCTGTTCGCGTGACTCTTCGACCCGGCGGCGGGCACGGCGGCCCGCCGCGTGCAGGGAGGACGCGTTGCCGACCTCGCGGGCGGTAGCGACGTACGCCTCCAGTGCCTCATCGAGCATGGGAGTCGTCGCCGCGTGATCCAGGTAAGCCATCGCCGTTCAGCGTACGGCCGACACATTGGGGACCGGATGCCGGAGGGGACTGCACGCAACGGCCGGGGTGGAACTCCACCCCGGCCCGATGCGCGCGGACCCGGTCAGGCGGGCACCGCGGTGACGACGATGTTGTCGCGGTACTTGCGCGCCTTGGCGTCGAACGGCCCACCACAGGTGATCAGGGTCAGCCGCGGCTTGCCGTCGCGGGCGAAGTACCGGTCCAGCGGGATCTTGGTCTTGGCGTACTCCTCCCGGGCGACGACCCGGTAGCGCCGTGCCTCGCCGTCGCTGCCGGTCGCTGTCAACGTGTCGCCCTGGTCCAGCTCACGCAGTCGGAAGAACGCCCCCTTGCCCTGTTTGGCGCTGTCCACGTGACCGGCGATGACCACCGAGCCGACCTCCGCCTCCAGGCCGGGGCCGTAGCGGTACCAGCCGATCTGGTCGACGCTCGGCGGCACCTCGAACTCGTTGGTCCGCTCGTTGATGCCGACCGCGTTGACGGTGGCGGTGACGCCGATCTCCGGGATCAGCAGCCGTACCGGCGGGATGATCTTCGGGCCGGCGGGCAGTTCACCCGCGGTCACCGGCACCGACGGGGCACTGGCGGCGGTCGGCGCGGGGCTGGCCAGCGTGCTCGCCTCCTCGGCCCCCACCGTCCCGGCCGGCTGGTTGGCGCACGCCACCAGAGCGGCGGCGGTGAGCGCGGCAACGCCGGCGGCCAGGGCCGCCAGCGCGCCGCGATTGCGCACCGTCACTTGCGGCCGGTCCGCGCGGTCGCCATCCGCACCCCACCACCAAGCAGCAGGAGTACGCCGGCACCGGCGAGCACGTACCACCAGGTGTCCACGCCCGTGCCGGCCTGGCCGCCGTCACCGCTGGGCACGCCGCCCGGGGCGGAGTGCAGGCCGGTGATGGTCTGGGCCACCACGTCGAGGGTCTTGCCCTCGGCGGAGCCGATCGCGTAGACGATCGTGGCGGTGCCCTCCTTGAGGTTGAGGTCCGCCGGGCCGATGGCCACGGTGTCGGTGCCGGCCAGCACCACGTCGGCCTTCACCTCGCCAGCGTCGACGTCGCCCTTGGCCTCGTTCGGGTTGGTGAGGTCCTCGAAGACCGGGGTGCCACCGGCGCGCACGTCGACCGCCGGGGCCGCGGCGGTGTGCCGGACGATGAGACGCGCCTTGCCGGCGTCGACCTTCGAGACGTCGTTCACGAACGGGGTGATCTTCGGCTTGCCAGCGGCGTCGAGGTGGGCCGCGATGCTGATGTTGGCACCACCCGGCACCGCGGCGTTGTCGACTTTGAGGATGGCGCTGCCGATCGGCTCGCCCGGCTTGGTGAGCGCGATGTCGTAGTCGCCCTCCTCCAGGTTCAGCGGGCCGGCGACGTCGCCGGGCTTGAAGTTGTCCAGCGTCTTCTTGCCGTTGACGTAGACGTCGACAGGGGTGTCCGGGATGCCGTGCACGACGGAGACCTTCGACGTGGCGGCGTACGCGGGGCTGGCGGTGAGGGCACCGACGCCGGCGAAGGCCAGCGCGGCGACCGCGCCGCCCGCGGCGACCCGACGGAAGTACGAGAGCTGCATGTCTGCCTCCTGATATTTGGTGCTGATTCGTCAGGCCTGGCTTGCAGAACGGGTTACGCCGGCTCTCGGTCGGGCGGATGCGCCCCGGAGGCACTTTTCTTTTCCGGCCCCAACCGCATCCGGAACGGGGTCGGGAGACGAAGAGCTGGTGAGATGACATCGACCGGGGAAGTGGGGCGGGGACTGTGGCAGCTACAGTCGGGCATGCCCCATCGAAGGCGAGCCGCCCGATGACGGCGCTACGACAGGAACCGGACCCTCCGGTGGACGACCTCGACCGCAGGTTCCGCGACGGCGACGACGTGGCGCTGCGCGAGGCGTACGACCGCTACGGTCGTGCCGTGCTCCACCTGGCCACGTCCATGCTGGCGAACCGCAGCGACGCCGAGGACGTCACCCAGGCGACGTTCGTCGCCGCCTGGCTGGGTCGCGACACGTTCGACCCGGCCAAGGGGTCGCTGATCGGTTGGTTGCTCGGCATCGGCCGGCGGAAGGTGATCGACCGGATGCGCGCCTCGGCCCGGGAGACCCGGGTGGTGGAGACGGTCCGACAACTGCCCGAGCAGGCGCAGACCCAGCCGGATCCGGACCGCGTGGTGGACCGGTTGGTGATCGCCGACGAGCTGGCTCGTCTCCCGGACGACCAGCGACGGATGCTGGAGTTGGCCTTCTACGACGACCTGACACACCAGCAGATAGCCACTGTGACCGGCGTGCCGTTGGGCACCGTGAAGAGTCACATCCGACGCGGCATGGCGAGCTTGAAGCGCAGATGGGAGGTGGACGGTGCAGCACCTGGACCACGACCGGCTGGTATTTCTGGCACTCGGTGAGAGCGAGGCGGACAACGGGGAGAGCACCCACCTCGGCACCTGCGCGCTCTGCCGGGCGGAGGTGGCGACCCTTCGGCAGGTGGCGGGGCTCGGCACCGAGACGCAGGGCCTGGCCGACCTGGCCGACCCGCCGGAGCACATCTGGGACGGCATCGAAGCCCAGGTCAGGGCTGCGGAGGCCGGGCCGTTGCTGACCGAGACCCGTCGACACCGACTGCCCGAGCAGGCCGACACCACGACGGCCGAGCAGGCCGACTTCACGACGGCCGAGCAGACCGACTTCACGACGGCCGAGCAGACCTTTGGCGCTGCGGTCGGGTCGACGGTGACCCGACTGGACCCGACGCGGCGATCCCGCCGGGGTCGCGGCTGGTCCGGTTGGGTGGCCACCGCGGTGACCGCGGCCGCCGCCGCGGCGATCGGCGTCGTGGGCACCGTCTCGGTGCTCCGACCTGACGATCCGACGCCCACCCCGCCGCCGGTGGTGGTGGCGAGCGCGCCGCTGGCGGCATACGGGGCGACCCCGCCGACGGCCAAGGGGGACGCCCGGGTTTTCCAGGACGGCCAACTACATCTGCATGTGGCGAATCTCCCGAGCGTCGCGGGGTACTACGAGGTCTGGCTCATCAATCCGACGACGATGGAGATGTTCTCGGTCGGCACCCTTGGTGGCGGCTCGGACGCGCTGCTACCCCTGCCCCCGAATGTCGACCTCAAGAGCTACTCGGTGGTCGACGTCTCCGCCGAGCAGTACGACAACAACACCCGCCACTCCGGCGACAGCCTGCTGAGGGGCTCTCTGACGGGCTGATCGGCGGGCCGGCTCAGCTCCCCGGCTCGCCGATCAGCTCCCATACGAAAGTGGCCGCCCGTTCACACGGACGGCCACTGACGTATCGCCTGCCTACTTGCGCTTGCGGATCTCCTCGGCGGCCTGCGGGACGATCTTGAACAGGTCGCCCACCACCCCGAAGTCGGCCAGCTCGAAGATCGGCGCCTCGCCGTCCTTGTTGACAGCGACGATGGTCTTCGAGGTCTGCATGCCGGCCCGGTGCTGGATGGCACCGGAGATGCCGAGGGCGACGTAGAGCTGCGGGGAGACCGTCTTACCGGTCTGGCCCACCTGGAACTGGTGCGGGTAGAAGCCGGAGTCGACGGCCGCGCGGGACGCGCCGACGGCGCCGCCGAGCAGGTCGGCCAGCTCCTCGACCAGCTTGAAGTTGTCGGCGTTGCCGACGCCCCGACCGCCGGAGACGACCACGCCGGCCTCGGTCAGCTCGGGGCGGGAGCCCTTCTGCTCGGCGACCCGCTCGACGACAGTGGCCAGCTTGTCGGTGTCGGTGACCGTCACGGTGAGCTGCTCGATCGCCGGGGTGGCCGCCGCCGGGGCGGGGGTGACCGAGTTGGGCCGCACGGTGACCAACGGCAGGCCCTTGGTGACCTTGGACTTGACGATGGTGGAGCCGGCGAAGGCGACCTGGGTCGCGGTGCCGTCGGCGTCCAGGCCGACCACGTCGGTCAGGATGCCGTTGTCGAGCTTGACGGCGAGCCGGGCGGCGATCTCCTTGCCCTCCTGGGCCGACGCCAGCAGCACGGCGACCGGCTGCACTCGCTTGACCAACTCGGCCAGCACTGTCGCCTTGGGGGCCACCAGGTAGCCGTCGATCTCGTCACCCTCGGCGGCGTAGATCTTCTCCGCGCCGTACTCGCCCAGCTTGCCGCTCAGCGCCTCGGCGGCGCCGGCGCCACCGAGCACCACAGCGCTCGGGGCGCCCAGCTCACGCGCGAGGGTGAGCATTTCCAGGGTGACCTTCTTGACGCCGAATTCCTTTGTGGCTTCGACGACGACGAGAACCTCGGACATGTCAGAACCCCCCTCTCACACGAACTTCTCGGTGGCGAGGAACTCGACCAGCTTGACGCCGCCCTCGCCCTCATCAGTGATCTTGGCGCCGCCGGAGCGCGGGGGGCGCTTGGTGTGCTCGACGACGGCGCTGGTGGCGCCGTCGAAGCCCACCTCGTCGGCAGCTACCCCGAGGTCGGCCAGCGAGAGCGTCTGCACCGGCTTCTTCTTGGCGGCCATGATGCCCTTGAAGGAGGGGTAGCGCGGCTCGTTGATCGTGTCCCAGACGGAGACGACGGCCGGGGTGGCGGCGGTGACCACCTCGTAGCCCTCCTCGGTCTGCCGCTCGACGGTCAGCGTCGCGCCGTCGACGGTGAGCTTGCGGGCACCGGTGAGCGCCGCGACGCCCAGCCGCTCGGCGATCATGTGCGGCATGACCTGGACCCGGCCGTCGGTGGACTCGGCACCGCAGATGACCAGGTCGGCATTGAGCTGACCGAGCGCGGCGGCGAGCACCTTCGAGGTGGCGACGGCGCACGAGCCGTGCAGGGCGTCGTCCAGCACGTGGACGGCCTTGTCCGGGCCCATGGAGAGCGCCTTGCGGATCGACTCGGTCGCCCGGTCCGGACCCATGGTCAGGATGGTGACCTCGCCGCCGTGCGCCTCCTTGATCTTCAGCGCCTCCTCGATGGCGTACTCGTCCATCTCGTTGATCACGTTGTTCGCCGAACCGCGGTCGACGGTGTTGTCGTCATTGCGCAGGTTGCGGTCCGCGCCCGAATCAGGCACCTGCTTGACGAGTACGACGATGTTCATCGCGCTTCGACGACCCTCCTGTGTGGTGTTGCGATTCGCTCGCCCGGTCTGGGGCGCAGCGTCGCGCGTCGGTCGACGCCAGGTCAACCGAGGGCGGTTGTGCAGTTGCCCACGGCGCAATGTTACCTGCCAGTAGGTTGCGCTCCCGCAGCACTCAGAGTGACACAGCTCACCGACGCGCAGCCGGTCAGGCCGGCTCGGCCAGGGCGACCCGAATCTGGTCGATGGCCGCCGCCTCGGCGGGCGCCACCCCGTCGTGCGCGCGGGCCACCTGATCCGCCGCGGCCAACACCAGTTCGCGGTACGCGTCCACGTCCCGTGGGGACTTCTCGCGCAGGATCCGCACCGCCTGCCCCAGCGCCGGCAGCACCACCGACTCGATCTCCAGCTGCGAGTCCCGGGGAAGTCGCGGCAGCGGGCCGGTGGTCAGCGCCTCCTTGACCGTGCCACTGGCGTCGGCCAGCGCGCCGGACGCGGCGATGCTCTCCCGGATCACCCCCAGGACACCGGGGTCGGCGTTGGAGACCAGGAAGACGGCGCCGAAGGCACCCGTCTTGAGGGTCAGCCGCTCCTCGTCCGTCAACCGCTGCTCCATGATCACGGAGTGTAGACGTACGGGGTGGTGGTGGTGACCGCGACGAGGCCGAGCCGCTGCAGGATGGGCCGGCTGTCCTCGGAACAGTCGACCTGCATGAGCGTCCGACCTCGCTGCTCGGCCAGCCGCGCCCGGTAGTTGACCAACGCCCGGTAGATGCCCCTGCGCCGCCACTGCGGCAGGGTCGAGCCGCCCCACAGGGAGGCGAAGCCGGTGTTCGCCGGGAACCGCACCCAGCCGGCACTCACCACAGTCCCGTCCGCCTCGGCCACCACGACGGTGATCGAGTTCGGGTCGGCGTCGATCTCCTTGCCCAGGCCCCACACGAGGTGCGAGCGGTCCTCCTGCCAGACCTCCTCCTCCATGGCGGCGATCCGCTCCAGGTCCTCCCGGGAGGTCACCTCACGCAGACGTACCCCCTCGGGGACGACCGGTAGCGCGGCGGCGAGCGGCGCGACCGGGCCGACCACGACGGTCTCCCGGTCCGCCGGCACGAAGCCGGCCGCGCGCAGGCGGTCCGCCAGGTCCGCCGGTTCGTCGTGCTCGTTGAGCTTCCACTCCGCCGACTCGCCCCGCTCACCGCACAACCGCGCCTGCCGGGCGATCAGCTCGTCCAGCGCGTCGCCGGTCAACCCGCCCAGGTCGCGGTAGGTGATGAACCCACCGGAGTCGAGACCGGTGATCCGGACCAGCGGCCCGTCCCGCTCCACGGTCACGCCGGCCGGAACCGGGTCGGGGATCTCCGGGCGGAGCTGGTTGTCGTAGGCGGTCCGCAGCGTCAGGATGTCGAGATCAGTCACCGGCCCAGGCTAAGCGGGATGGGAAGCGGATAATCTCCCACTGTGCGGGAGACGATCAAGCGGTGGTTCGACCCGGCGGAGCTGGGCTCGGTCGGTGAAACACCGGACTACCGCTTCTCCCTGGCCAACGAACGGACCTTCCTCGCCTGGCTGCGCACCGGGTTGGCGCTGGTCGGAGGCGGGTTGGCCGCCGCGCAGTTCCTCCCGCCCCTGCCGATGAGCCACCTGCGCGAGGTGATCGCTGTGGCGTTGCTGCTGCTCGGCGCGGCGGTCGCGATCCGCGCGGTGGACCACTGGGCGCGTACCGAGCGGGCCATCCGGCTCGGTCAGGAGCTGCCCGCGTCCCGGTTCCCCGCCATCCTGGCGCTCGCCGTCGGCGTCGGCGCGTTGCTGCTGGTGGCCGCCGTCCTGATGCGGGCGGTCGGTGGGCGGTGAGCACCGGACGCGACCCGGGGCTGCAACCGGAGCGGACCCGGCTGGCCTGGCGGCGCACCCTACTCACTGTGACCGTGGTGAGCGTGCTCGCCGTCCGGCTGGCGTCGACGGGTGACCCGACCGGTGCGCTGATCGCCGGCGGCACCGTTCTGGTGTGGGGCGCCCTGCTGGTGCTCTGCTGGCCCCGGGGCACTGGCACCGGTCCGGCCCGCACCGGCGGCCGGACACTGCCCCTGGTCACGGTGGGCACTGTGGTGCTGGCGTTACTGGGAGTGCTGCTGGTGCTGCGCGGACTGTGGTGACGCGCGCGGGTGCGTCATCATGGGTGCATGGCCCGGCTTGGCGTACTCCTCTTCCTGGTGCAGATTGTCCTCGCCGTCTGCGCACTGATCAGCTGCCTCTCCGCCGAGGAGGGCAAGATCCGTGCCCTTCCCCGGATCGCCTGGGTGCTGATCATCTTGTTCTTCCCGCTGGTCGGCTCGATCGCCTGGTTCATCGTCGGCCGGGAACCCAGCCCCGGCGCCGGCAAGGGCTGGCCGGTCGGCGGCGGCGAGCGGCAGCGCCCTCGGCCGGTGGCCCCCGACGACGACCCGGAGTTCCTGCGCTCCGTCGAGGAACGCGCCCAGCAGCAGGACCAGGAGCTGTTCCAACGCTGGGAGGAAGACCTGCGGCGACGCGAGGACGACCTGCGCCGCCGCGACGGCGAGCCGCCGCGCGAGGGCGACCGACCGGAGGTGTGAGCGCGCCGCCGCCGCCGGCGCAGGAGCGACGGCGGCGGCGGGTACGACTCAGGCCAGGTTCGACGACCGGGGGTACGCGTCGGTCGGGTCGGTGAGCACGTTCACCAGGTACGGCACTCCGGAGTCGAACGCCCGCTGGAGCGCCGGGCCCAGGTCGGCCGCCTTGGCGACCGTCTCCCCCGCCCCGCCGAGTGCGCTGACCACCGTGTCGTACCGCAGCTCCGGCTGGAGGTCGGCGGCCACGTCGTAGCCGTACATGGCCCGCATCGGGTGCTTCTCCAGCCCCCAGATGCCGTTGTTGCCGACGACGATCACCACCGGCAGCTTCTGGCGGACCAGCGACTCGACGTCCATCAGCGAGAAGCCGGCAGCGCCGTCGCCCATCAGCACGCAGATCTGCCGGTCCGGGTGACTGACCCGGGCGCCCATCGCGTAACCCATGCCGGTGCCCAGGCAGCCGTACGGGCCCGGGTCCAGCCAGGTGCCGGGCTGGGCCGGCTCCAGGTACCGCCCGGCGTACGACACGAAGTCGCCGCCGTCGCCGATGGTGATCGCGTCCGGGGCGAGCGCTCGACGCAGCTCGCCGTAGATCCGGGCCGGGCGGATCGGGTCGGTCTCGGCGGCCATCTCCGCGGCGTCCCGAGCCTTTGCCGCGTCCTCGGCGACCCGCAGGTCGGCGATCCAGTCGGCGTGGTCGGCCCGGTCGCCGGAGTGATCGGCCAGCGCGGAGAGGATCAGGCGCAGGTCACCGGCGGGGGCGGCGGCCGGCTGCACGTGCGTCGCCCGCTGGCTGGGGGCGTCGACGATGTGCACCACCTTGGCGTCACCGAAGTCACCGAAGCTGAGCCGGAAGTCCAGCGGGGTGCCCACCACCACGACCACGTCGGCGCCGGAGAGCGCGGCCCGACGGGCCTTGGCGAACGCCAGCGGGTGCTCCGGCGGGAGCGAGCCGCGACCCATGCCGTTTGTGAAGACCGGCACCTGCAACGCCTCGGCCGCCTCGCGCAGCGCGGCGACCGCGTCGCCTGCGTACACGTCGGAGCCGGCGATGATGACCGGCCGCTGCGCAGCGGCGATGAGCAGCGCCGCGCGGCCGACCTCCTCCGGGTCCGGGGCGATCGGGTCGACACCCGTCACGGTCGGCAACTCTGCCTCCGCGACCGAGAAGACCGTCTCCAGCGGAAAGTCGAGGAAGGCCGGACCCCGGTGCGGGGTGAGCGCGGCGTTGAGCGCCGCACCCACCGCACGCGGGATGTCGTCGGTGCTGAACACCGTCTCGGCGTGCTTGGTGACCGGGGCGACCAGCGGCAGGTGGTCCATCTCCTGGAGGCTGCCCGAGCCCCAGCGGAACGCGGGTGCGCGCCCCCCGAGCACCAGCACCGGCGAGGCGTTGAAGAACGCGCTGGTCATGCCGGAGATGCCGTTTGTGACACCGGGCCCGGCGGTGAGCACGGCGAGGCCGGGGCGGCGCTGGAGCTTGGCCACCGCCTCGGCGGCGAAGACCGCGGACTGCTCGTGCCGGACGTCGTAGATCGGGAAGTCGGTCTTGTACGCGGCGTCGTACAGCGGGAAGACGTGCCCGCCGGACAGCGTGAACATCTCCCGTACGCCGTGCGCGCGTAGTGCCGCGAGCGCCAACTCGCCGCCGTGACCCTCGATCCGCTCCGTCATGTCGCTCCCATCGTCCGTGGCCGGGATCACAGGTTACCGGCCAGTCACTTGGCAGTGCGACCGTGGCCCCGGCCAGTGGACGTTGCCGAGGTCAGAGCGTCGTCGGGGCGGGAAGCGACGGCTCAGCGGCCGGTGAAGCCCGGCTTGCGCTTCTCGACGAAGGCCGCCATGCCCTCGCGCCGGTCGTCGGTGGCGAACAGCGCCGCGAAGAGCTGACTCTCCCAGGCCAGACCCGAGTTCAGGTCCATGTCCAGGCCGCCGTCGACCGCCAGCTTCGCCGCGCGCAGCGCCTGCACCGGCCCGGTCAGGTACGGAGTGATCATCGCGACGGCCGTGTCGTACACCTCGGCGGCCGGCGCGACCCGGTCCGCCAGGCCGATGCGCAGCGCCTCCTGCGCATCCACCATCCGCCCCGACATGATCAGGTCCTTGGCGCGGGCCGGGCCGACCAGGCGGGCCAGCCGCTGGGTGCCGCCCGCACCCGGGATGATGCCCAGCTTGATCTCCGGCTGGCCGAGCTTGGCGTCCTCGGCTACCACTCGCCAGTCACAGGCCAACGCCAGCTCACAGCCGCCACCCAGGGCGTACCCGGTGATCGCGGCGACCACCGGCTTGGGAATGCGGGCGATCGCGCCGAGCGCGCTGGACAGGTTCGCAGCCCGGTCGGCCATGTCCACGTAGGACATGTCGGCCATCTGCTTGATGTCGGCGCCGGCGGCGAAGACCTTCTCCCCGCCGTACACGATGACGGCGCGGACCTCGGGATCGGCGGTGGCCGCCGTGGCGGCGGCGCGCAACTCCTCCTGCACCTGGGTGTTGAGCGCGTTCATCGGCGGCCGCTCCAGCCGGATCGTGCCGATGCCGTCAGTGGTCTCCAGCCGAACGAACTCGCCCACGCTGCCCTCACTTCCTCGTCGAAGTCGCGTGCCAACCTTACGACCCGACTCGTTTGGGTAAGTAGTGTGGTGTCAGCCCCGTGGGCGGGAGTCCAGCCATGATCACGTATTACGACGACAGGTCGGTGCAGGTCACCTCCACCACCGTCAGTGTCGACGGTCGCAGCTACAAGCTGGCCGACATCACCATGATCTGGCATCGCCGGGGCACCCGATCCTGGCGCGTGCTGGTGGGACGGGGTGCTATCGGCGCCGCGCTCGCCGGCCCGCTGGTCGCGGCGGTGCTCGGCATCGGCGTGGCCGTCTGGCTGCACCGCTCACCCACCGTGACGATCGCGATCGTCGGCGCGTCGGTGCTGGTCGGGTTGGCCGTCGGGCCGGTCGCCGATTTCCTCTTCGAACACCTGGACCGCTCGTACGCCCGGGGCAGCCGCCAACTGGAGATCTGGGCCCGTTGGCGGGGTCAGCCGGTACGTCTGCTGCGCACCGGTGACGCGCTGCGCTTCGGGCAGATCTACCGGGCGGTGCAGCGCGCGGTCGAGCACAGCCAGCCAGCCCACCCCGTCACGCACCGCTAGCCAGTTTGGTTCCGCTTCACGTCCCGACCTGACCGGGGCCGGTCGTCACAGGTGGGACCTGCGCAGCGGACGCGGGCGCAGCGGACGCGGGCGCAGCGGACGCGGGCGCAGCGGAGGCGGGCGCAGCGGAGGCGGGCGCAGCCTTCCTGCACTGCCTATGGAGCTGATATCACAAACGAATCGGACCGTTGGCCTTGCGGCGCCGCTGTGCGGCTGGGCGGCTGTGCCGCTGGGCGGCTGTGCCGCTGGGCGGCCGTGCCACATGGCCGCAGCGCGACGCGTGATGTCGCAGACGATTCAGCTCCAAAGGACCACTGCAACATCACCTCTACCCCGCCGGACGGCCTCCGTCGAATCCTCTGCGCAGACTGGTCGATCCCCTGCGAAAGAGGCCACGTGCCAAGGTCCGAGCGAGGCGCGGTTTGCCTGTCGGTGGTTAGGCTTAGTGATGACCCTCTATTACCGGGACGACGCGGTGCAGGTGACCTCCGAGTCGATCCGGGCGGGCGGTCACGTGATCGCCCTGTCCGACGTGACGTTCGTCTGGCACGACCGGGGGCAGAAAACCCTCGCCGTACGCGGCCGTGTGCTGGGGCGCGGAATCCTGGTCCTGCTGCTCTCGCTGCCGCCACTGGTCGCCGTGGTCTGCGTGCTGTCGCTGGCCTGGTCGGCTCAGGACCGGGGCAACTGGCAACTGGCGCTGATCATTCTCGCTGCCTGCGCGGTGGGAGCGCTGGCGTTGATGCCGTTCCTGGAGATCCCGTTGGGTTGGCTGGACCGCTCCTACGAGCGCGGCAACCATGTGCACGAGTTGTGGGTGCAGCACCACGGTCGGGAGGACCTGCTGGTGCGCACCCCGGACGCGCTACGGTTCGGGCAGATCTACCGAGCCGTGCAGCGCGCCGTCGAACAGCAGGGAGACCATCGATGACCACCCGCCGCGGCGAGGCCGTCGCACTGGCTGGCCTGCTCGCGGCAGCCGGCGTCACCCATCTGCTGCGACCCGGCGTCTACGACCCGATCGTGCCGCGCGCGCTGCCCGGCCCACCCCGATTCTGGACGTACGCCAGCGGGGTGGCCGAACTGGCGGTGGCGGCGGCGGTCGCGAACCCTGTCACCCGGCGGGCCGGCGGTCGGGCAGCCGCCGCACTCTTCGTCGCCGTCCTGCCGGCGAACGTGAAGATGGCAGTGGACTGGCGGCACCGACGCCCGACGAAGCGGGCCATCGCGTACGGCCGGGTGCCGTTGCAGGTGCCGCTGATCTGGTGGGCGCTGCGGGTGGCCCGCGCCGACACCGCCGGTCGACGGCCCCGCTGACCAGCTCCGTCGGGCGGTTGTGGCACTGCCGACGCACACTTGACCCATGGCGATTCCCCTCCCCACCCCGGCCGCCGTGGTCGGCCTGACCCGCTCCGCTCTCGACCAGGCGCTCGGCTCCGCGGCCTCGATGGCGGCCGTGCCCGCCCGCGCGTTCGCCGTGCTGGACGGTGTGGAGGCGCTGGTGGCCCGGATCAACGGCGTGGTCGACCGGATCGAGACAACACTGGACCGGACCGACCAGGTGCTCACCGACGCCGAGGCGGCGGTCCGCGAGGTGGCCGTCATCAGCGCCGCCGCGACCACCGCCATCGACACGGCCACCGAGGTGGCCACCGCCGCCGCCGTGGTGGTCGCCGAGGCCGAACGGGTCTCCCGGGCGGCGGGCACTGTCGTCGCCGAGGCCGACCGTGTCGCGAACCGCGCCGCCACCACCGTGGGCACCGCGACGGCGGCCCGAATAACACCAAGCC